>JAPLDC010000090.1 GCA_026391935.1 Bacteroidota bacterium
CGTTTGCTCTGATGGCCATGATGCCGGAATTGTCGTATCTGTAGTTTTCACATTTGTATCCAAAATTGTAAGTGCTATTTGTTTTAAATAAACTGGAGCTGCCACTCGGACAAAGTGAAAAATTCTGATTTACATATCCAATTGTGTCTAGGGTTAAGAAATAGTATCGGCCATTTTTCGCTGAGGTGATGGAACGCACTTCCTGTATGCTGGGCGGAAAACCGAACATAGCTCCATAGCCCACAATTTGAGTAGCCGTGACATTTCCTGTGAGCACATCTACATTATAAATCGCTCCTCTTAAGGCTAATAGAGCGCCACCTGTTCCACCAATAACAAGTTTCGTTTGATCACAGTTAAAAGAAATATTCCAGAATTCGGCACTTGAAAAAATACCACCGGGACTTGCATTGTTCCAAACTAGACCACCGGCGGTATTGATCTTTTGAATTTGAGCTACCGAACCTGCAGTTACATAGGAGTTACCCAATAGGTCTGTCGCGAATGTTCCCAGCCATACATTTGATGTATCATAGGGAGTGGTGTAGGTCCACTGTAAAGTTCCTGTTGAATTGTATTTTAATAACTGCATTGGCATAACACCGCCAATGATATAAACGTTTCCTGCTCCATCTTTTTCACACTCCCAAACACAATCCCAATCAGCTGCTCCGGCTCCAAAAGTGGCAACATTAAAATTTGGTGTTGCTGTCCATGGATCGATAAGCACAGTTTTTGAATGATCATAATCGCCAAGAAAAAAAGAGACCGTGTTTTTTGTTTTTATAAAATGAGATGAAATTGTAGACGTTTTGTTTTCCTCTAAAAAAGTAAGCGGTGCATGATCCACAATATCCCCAAAATCAGTGCGGACACAAATATCGCCTTGTGAATTTATTTTTACATTATCAGAATATTTCATTTTTACTTGTGAAATATCTGCTCCCGGATGGAGAACGATCGTGTATTTTACTCCGTTCTTAGGATGAAAAACATATTCAACATCGATATGCGGATATAATTCTTTGTAAGTGATCTTGTTAAATCCATTGATGTGATTTACATTTTTTTCAATATTGTTTTCTTTGAATGTGTAGCTGTGGTAATCAGCTGTTTTTTCTGAACCGACAACTTGCACATTCGGATTGGAGTTCTCCCAAACCATATTTACAACATCTGTTTTATATTCTACCTTTCCTTCTTCTGCTTCGTGTTTTTTCCAATCTTCACTATTTTTTATTTCTCCTTCTTTCTCTTTTTCAGCTTCTTCATTTTTCCATCTTTTTAAAAAGCTATATGTAACTCCATTTGGTGTAAAATAAATCATTGTAGAGCCGCCATCATAGGCATATACAACACTTGATTTTTCCGAATTTACATCGCTCGCAATTTTAAATTGACCTTTATTTTCAATAAATGATCGTTGTTTCTCAAAGTTGATACTCCAAGGACTGTTTTCGCAATAAGAATTCAAAACAAGAGAAAAGGAAATCAGAAAACTGAGGAAAGCAGAACGGTTTTGTATCTGTATCATGAGGGAGTCTTGTTTTATTTTTAATCGAGGATATTTAATAAATACAAAAACAAAATTAATTGAAAAAAGGCTTTTTCTGCAAGGGGGCTGCCCCCCTAAAATGTAGTTCAATATTTTAGTTTTTAGGTTGGCGTTTATTTGAAATAAATAAAGCGGATATTTTTTAAAGGAAAAAAATATTGATTTTATGCATTTGACAACAATTCAATATATGAGTGTAATCATTGTTTTGTTTCAAGAATAGAAACATTTTTGCAACAATATTTTTTGCAACAAATTTTTGTAATACATTTTTGAGAGCATAGTCTTAATTTGAAAAAAACTGCAATGAAAATTTCAGAAGAAATAAAGCAAGTAAAACCCTTTCGTAATCAGAATCAAAAAGCATCAGTGAATTTGATTTTTACGGGCAAGTGGCTATTTAAGCTTCACAATGAATTTTTTAAAGCATATGGATTATCGGTTCAGCAATACAATATACTTAAGATATTAAATGGACAATATCCAAAATCAGCAACTGTTAAAACTAACCTTACGGAAGAAGAAACAAAAAAGATGGTTGCATTTTTACAAAGTGGTAATTAAAAAATTAAACCTTTTTTGTAGTTAATACTAAAAAAGTCAATTGAAATTATTTTCAATTGACTTTTTTTGCCTTCAATCCTTTCGTCTTGGGCTATACTAAATAAAAAATTCCCTCTTTGTTTCACAAAGAAGGAATCTTTCGAGGTCCCGTGCGGATTTATTTCATGAATCTCACATTGGTCGCTTAACAAGCATAATTCCATCTTCTGCAAAAAAGCAGAAGCGGGAGTTTTTATTTCGTAACGCCTTCAATCCTTTCGTCTTGGTCTATACTAAAAAAAACTCCCTCTTTGTTTCACAAAGAAGGAATCTTTTGAGGTCCCGTGCGGATTTGAACCGCAGTAGGAGCTTTTGCAGAGCTCAGCCTAACCGCTCGGCCACAGGACCTTTTGATTTTAATCGGTTACAAAAGTACGAAAAATCAGTAAACCAACACTAATTTTTTATGTCTTTCAGCGAATATTCCTTTAAACACTTAGGACACAAACAATTGTTGAATTCTGATTTTAATTTATTAAGGGTTTCTAATTCAATAAACAGGTCTTCGCACCAACATCCCATTTTGTCGCTGCCACACTCAAACGTGTCTTCACATTTTGAACATTTTTTGTCAGGCATTTTATTCTGCAATAATAATACTCACGCGTTCAACGTTCCCGTTCATTGGAGGATTAAGCTTTGTGACTTTTAATTCAATCTTATTTAATCCGGAAATTGCTTTTTTTAGTTCGTTTATGATTCGTTGACCAACATGTTCAATTAACTTGGAACGAATCGCCATTTGGGTTTTTACAATGTTGTAAACAACAACATAGTCAATTGTTTTGGTTAGGTCATCATTCGCTGCAGCTTCCGAAAAATCGGTTTCCATAATTACATCAACGATATAATTACAGCCGATTTTGCCTTCTTCCTCCAGGCAACCGTGATAAGCATAAACTTTAATTCCTTCTACTACTATTTTATTCATGGTACCCTCCCAACCTCCCCAAAGGGGAGGAGTTGCTGTGCATATTAAAACGATCAAACATAATTTTCGACATGTAACTCATTAGGTTTGTTTCCTTAATTGGATTTTACCCCTTCTCCTTTGGAGAAGGGGTAAAGGGAAGAGGCCGCTGTTTCCAATCTTCTTACTACTTCCACTTTCCCGAGTAACTCAACCATTTCAAATAACATCGGACCACCGCCAACACCGCTTAAACAAACTCGGAACAACTGCATTACTTGTCCGGCACCAATACCTTGAGCTTCGGCAGTAGCTTTAAATGCTGCTTCTGTTTCTACTGCAGTAAAGGTATTGAGACCTTTGAATGTTTCGGTAACTGTTTTAATAAAATTTGCAGTTTGTTCGTTCCATCGTTTCTTAATTACATCTGCATCGTAGGTTGTTGGGGCAATAAAAAAATAACTTCCTCCGCTCCAAAACTCAGAAACAAAATGCGCTTTCTCTTTTACCAATCTGCATACTTCTTCCACAAATTTTTGCTCCGCTACAATATTTTTTTCTTTCAGGATCGGAAAGAACAACTCCGCCAACTCCTTATCGCTCTTCATTCTCAAATACTGCTGATTGAACCATTTCGTTTTTTCAGGATCAAATTTAGCACCCGATTTATTTACGCGTTCAAATGAAAATGCTTGTACCAATTCGTCCAGAGAAAAAATTTCCTGAGTCGTACCCGGGTTCCAGCCAAGCAATGCAAGCATATTGATAAACGCTTCCGGGAAGAATCCGCTTTCACGATATCCAACATAACTTTCTCCTGTGCGCTCGTCATGCCAATTTAATGGAAACATCGGGATCCCGGATTTGTCACGTTTCGACAATTTTACATTCCCGTCTGTTTTCAAGATCAGCGGAAGATGCGCTAATAGAGGCATCTTTTCTTCTAAACCTAAATATTTATAAATCAAAATATGTGACGGAGCAGACGGCAACCACTCTTCACCACGGACAGCGTGTGAAACTTCCATTTCAATATCGTCTACAATGTGCGCCAAATGGTAGGTTGGCATACCGTCTGATTTTAATAAAACTTTATCGTCAACTTGAGTTGAGTTAACAACGATCCATCCGCGAATGATATCATGAAAACGGATCTCTTCGTTACGAGGCACTTTCAGCCGTATGACATGTGGAGTATTTTCAGCCAATAATTTTTTTACTTCATCTTCCGACAAGGTCAATGAGTTTCGCATATTTTGTCGGCTCACCGAATTATATTGCGGAGCTGCAACTTTAGCTGCCTCCAAGCGTTTTCGCATGGCGTCCAACTCTTCGGATGTGTCAAATGCATAATAGGCATGACCACTATCGATCAGTTGTTTTGCATATTTTGCATAGATGCCTAATTCCTTTCGCTCACTTTGGCGATAAGGGGCATAAGGGCCATCACCAAAACCCACACCTTCGTTGGGTTCAATTCCGCACCATTTTAATGAATTGATAATATACTCTTCTGCACCGTTTACATAGCGTGTTTGATCAGTATCTTCAATCCGAAGAATAAAATCTCCACCGTGTTTTTTTGCGAACAAATAACTGAATAATGCTGTACGAATGCCGCCCATGTGTAAGCCACCTGTTGGGCTTGGTGCAAAACGTAACCTAACTCTCCTGTTTTCCATAGTTTTTTTTAGTTTTGCAAAGATAATGGTATATTTAAATCCTAATCAAAGAATTAATAGCCGCTTTGAAAAATTTCTGTAAATCCGGAATCTTATTACTGCTGTTTTTGTTACTTGCAGGCACTTCCTTTTCGCAAGAAGATTCTTTGATATATTATTACAGCCAATCATCAACACCTCTCCCAGAAAGGGTGAAACCATTGATAAAAAAGTTGACAGCAAAAGATACCCTGAAGATCGCTTGGATAGCATCAAAAATATACATTAAGGAAAACAAAGTTGATTATTATGATCAGGTAGCGAACAGGTTTTACATGGTAGATGATTATGATGATGCAAAACGCTATTATATCAGATCACTTGATGTAGCCAAAAAAACACTTGACAAAAAATTGATAGCTAAAGAGTTAAGTTCTCTTGGCGATATCTATCGATTGCAGGACCAAAATTCAATGGCGCTCAATTATCTATTACAAGCTGTTTATTTGTATAAAGACCTGAAAGATCCTGAAAAAATGGCGCATAATATTGCTTTGATCGGTGATATTAACCGGTGTGTTGAGCATTATCAGGATGCGCTGAAATATCTGAATGAAGCCTTAGCAATTTGTTTAGAGTATAAATTGAAAAAAGACGAAGGCTTCTGTTACAGTTCAATTGGAGGGGTGTACCAAATTCAAAAAAATTATGATCACGCCTTATCCTATTATAACAAAGGTATTGAATTGTCTCAGTCGATTGGTGATACCATGCGAATTATAGATTTTTATTATTCGATCGGCGATCTATTGATTGAGAAAGGTAATTACGCGGAAGCGCATGTGAATTTTAATAAAGCAATTGAATTAGATAAGATTGTAAAAGATCAATATCATATAGGTTTCTGTTATATGGGAATCGCAAAGTCTTTTCTTCAGGAGAAAAAATTTGATAGATCGATAGAGGAAGGACTTAGAGCCTACCAAATTGGCGTCTCGATGAGTTCCCCCGGGCTCAGAGCAGATGTTGCGGAAATACTTTATCGGGCTTATTCTGAAACGGGTGATTTTAAAAATGGATTCAAATATCTGAAGATAAATTATGATTTGTATGATAGTGTTATTAATACCGATAAGATCAAAGAGCAAACACAAATTGAATTAAATTATAAAAATTCCTACAAAGAAAAACAAGATAGTTTGTTGCGGTCTGCTCAGCAAAAACAGAAAGACATATTACACGAGGCGGAACTTACTCAGCAGAGAACATGGGCTATTGCCGGAGCTATTGGACTTCTTATGGCAATTGTTGTAGTTGTAATTGTTTTTAGATTCTACCAAAAGGAAAAACATTCCAAAGAAATAATAAATCGTCAAAAGATTTTGGTTGATAGTAAAAATAAGGAGATTGTTGATAGTATAAATTATGCAAGAAAAATTCAGCAAGCGATTATTCCAACAGTTGCTGAGGTGAAAAATGTTTTTCCAAATACTTTTGTTATGTTACTTCCGAAAGATATTGTGAGTGGAGATTTTTATTGGGTAACAAAAACCGGAGAGCAAGCTTTTTTCGCTGTTGCTGATTGCACAGGTCACGGTGTACCCGGAGGTTTTATGAGCATGCTTGGTACAGCACTTTTGAATGAAATTATCAATGAAAAAAACATTTATGAGCCAGCTGATATTTTAGATATGTTGAAGCTAAAGATAATTATGGCTTTGCGCCAATCAGAAAATGCAAATGAAAGTAAAGACGGAATGGACATTGCACTTATTCAGGTTAACCTGAAAACACAAGAGCTTAAATTTGCAGGTGCAAATAACTCATTATACTTGTTGAGGAATAATAAATTACGTGAAATAAAAGGAGATAAATTTCCTATAGGCTTTGATGGAAGGAATGATAAACAATTTTCGCAACAAACAATAAATCTGGAATCAAACGATCTTTTATATATGTTCACGGATGGTTATCCAGACCAGTTTGGCGGACCTCAAGGCAAAAAATTCAAGTATAAACCTTTGGAATTAAGATTGACCCAAATTGCTCCGTTGTCGATGGATAAACAACAACAAGCGCTTTTAAAAATACATGAAGAGTGGAGGGGTGACTTGGAACAGGTTGATGATATTTGCATAGCGGGAATAAGAATAGTGTGAACGAAACAAATCACAAAATTATCCTCACAATTTATTTAATATCTTTGTCTTCATTAAATTTTCAAATCATATTATGCAGTTACTTACACCACAAAATTTTACTGATTACGAATTAATTGATGTTGGCAATTTCGAAAAGCTGGAACGTTTTGGTCAGTATATAACCATTCGTCCTGAGCCACAAGCAGTCTGGGATAAAACGCTAAGTAATGCTGAATGGGAAAAAAGAGCACACATTAAATTTATTCCCCGCTCCAGTTCTTCCGGTGAATGGAAAAAATTAAAACAAATGCCGGATCAATGGCAGATCAAATACACGATAAACAATTCCGAGGCGTTCATAAAATTTCGATTAGGATTGACCGCATTTAAGCATGTTGGTGTTTTTCCTGAACAAGCTTCCAACTGGGATTATATTTTTGAAACGGTAAAAAAAATGAATACTCCTCAACCGAAAGTGTTGAATTTATTTGCATATACCGGAGGGGCCTCTCTGGCTGCAAAGGCAGCAGGGGCAGATGTTACACACGTTGATTCGATTAAGCAAGTGGTTACCTGGAGTAAAGAAAATATGGACATTTCTGCCTTAAACAATATTCGTTGGGTGGTAGAAGATGCTTTAAAATTTGTAAAGAGAGAGGAAAAAAGAGGGAACAAATACAATGGGATTATTTTGGATCCGCCCGCATTTGGCCATGGCCCCAATGGTGAGAAATGGAAATTGGAGGACAATATTAACGAAATGATAAAAGGTGTTTTGAATTTGTTGGATGAAAAGGAGCATTTTCTGATTCTCAATGCTTATTCATTGGGTTTTTCTTCTTTAATAATTGAAAATCTATTAAAAGAAAAAGCCGGTAAAAACCTGAATGTTGGTGAATTGTATTTACAAGCCACTGAAGGAAATAAGCTTCCCCTAGGCGTTTTCGGTCGGTTCAAGAACTTCTAATTATTTCTTCTTTACAGGAGGCTTCTTGGCCGGACTTGTTTTTGCTACCTTCTTTTTAACAGTTCCTCCGGAAGTTACCGTATAGGCATAATTCATTCGAATGAATTGCGAGAACTGAGCTTTATTTGCGTGGGCAGAGACTTCAGCCCCCTTCGTTTTATCTACAGAAACAATTTTTGCGAACTGAGGAATCTCTTGCATGGAGCGAACCTTAAATTTAAAGTAGACAACATTGCTTGATTTAAATAGTTTATTTATTGTTTGTTGCTGTGGAGGCGTCAATTGCTGTGCAAGACTCGTGTTTAAAAAAAACAGAAACATTACAAAAACTATTTGTGAGAGTAGCTTTTTCATTTGAATTTATTTCCAGAAAGGTAAAAAGAAAAAACGAAAAGGGCAATAATTAATGAATTGTCGGAGTATTCAAGCGGCAAATTTTTTTTAAATCTTAAGTTTGTTTATTGCTTTTAATGGGCCCGGACAATGATCGGTGTGGCAATTAGCACATGCAGTGATTAAGGCATTGTAATTTTTTGTTAAATCTGCTTTTGGTGAGTTATAAAGTGCATGCAGATTATCTATATAGTTATTTGCAAATCCATCGAATGAAGCTTTTTTGGTTTCAGAATCTGTTGGTTTAGCAGAATGAATTTTTAAAAATGCTTCCGGAAATTCTTTCGGAAGATCCCCTTTTTTGATCAACTCTTTCATGCTTTCTGATGAGTGCAACATGGTCCGCATAAGAACAGATAGCTCGCTGTCGCCATTTGGATTTACCGACTTTTTAGAGCAGCTGGCGCTGTCACTGTTTACCTTTCCAGTTGATTGTTGCTCGTTCTTGTTCGAACATTGTTCAAGAAAGAAAACAAAAAACAGAAGAAAAGCGGAAATAAGAAACTTATTTTTTAATGATAACGCCATGTGCTTCAAATCCGATATTTATTTCAGGAGCGGTGATTTTTGCGATCTCTTCTTTTGTTTTACCTCCGTCTTCTGCATAGTGTTTTAAATCGGCAACAGAAGTGGTATCATTAAATGCAACACCTTCAATTGTTACTGTCTTATTTGCAGCGTCTTTGGGAACAAAAAAAGAATAATCTTTAAAAGTAACTTTCATTGATTGGTTGTTTCCGATATTTAGATTCATCCAACAACCTTTCTTTTGACACACATCTTCTATTGTTCCTGTTAGTTTTACTTTTAACGAGTCTTTACCTTTCATTTTTGTAGCAAGCTGGTCAGCAGCGATTGCTCCATCTAAAGTAATACTGTCACCGAAATATTGCAATGTAGTATCTTTTGTAGAAGCATTCGCAGTTTCAGATTTATGTTCTCCGCAGGCAGAGAATAATGTTATTCCGATTACGGAAAGAAATAGTAGTTTTTTCATTTTGTAGTTTTTTTGCGATGCAAAGAAAGTGAAATTATTAGAAAAATAACATGATAAAAAATAGAATTAAAATTATTCAGCCAATAATTTTTCAATGAAGAGCGTTGTCTCTTCTTCATATTTTGTATACGCATCACCTGTTGCTGGCCCATAAAATCCTGTATAGATCTTCCTTACAGTACCTTTTTTATCAATGTAAATTGCAGTTGGAAAAGCCATTACTGCACTAAGCATAGGCAACGCTTCCGATGCTTGTACCGCACCGGTTTTGCCGGTAATTAAAAATTCGTAATGTGCATTGAATCTTTTTTTGAGTTTGTCAACGTTGCTTACAGCCTTGTTGAAATCATCCGTCCGCTCAAATGCTAATCCGACAACTTCTAAGCCCTTTGATTTGTATTTATCATAAAACGAGGCAAGGAATTTTGTTTCATCCATGCAGTTTGGGCACCATGAGCCCATTATTTGTACGATGACAACTTTGTTTTTAAATTTTTCATCCTGAAGTGATATTGTTTTGCCATCAAGATTTTTAAAACTGAAATCGATTTTTGTAAATCCTTTTTTCAGAAAAGTAAGTGAGTCAGGGTTGCGTAATTCGAATTTTGGATCTTCGCTCCCAACCCAGTTTTCATGTCCGGCAATGCCCGAATAAAATTGTCCATTAAGTAAACTGTCCTTTCTTCGTTTTGCTGTGAATAGAAAAGCATGCGCACCGTCAAAACAAGAGACCATGAATTTCCCATTGGCCGAATAACCTTCCAGATAGCGATAGTCACCTGTTTCAGTACTGAATGTTCCTTTTGTTTTGCCACTTTCGGTATCAAATGTTCCAACCGAAAAATATTCATCTTTACTGCCTGGTTCAAATATCACTTTATACCGCTCTTTTAAAACAAGTGGATTTGTCGGAGGGAAAAGAAATCTTCTGGATTCGTTGTATTTTGCCGTAAACGGGATAATGTTTTTATTTTTTCTTGCATGATTTATCCAAACACCTTTTAATGAATCGCCGGAATTGATACATCGGAATTCAGAATCAAAAAGTGGCATTCTGATAAATACAGAATCATTTTGAATCGCTATTTCATTTGCCACAATACGCTCATCGGCATTATGAAAAACAACAGAATAGAAATCCAGATCGTATTTCACATCAAAATTAAAAGGTAGTTGTGTGGAATCATTTAAATGCAAAACACCACGCCAAATACCAACACGTAGGTTGTTCTTTTGAGCAAAAGAAATGTTCGCAAAAAACAAAAGCGAAACAACTAATGTTATTCCGCTTTTGAAAAATTTATTTGGTTTCATTTATTTTATATTGCTTCGTTTCACTTGCAAGGATTTCTTTGCGTCTCTGCGAGAAACCTAAATCGAAAAATTAATTCCTTGCGCCAACGGTAAACTTGTTCCATAATTAATAGTGTTTGTTTGTCTGCGCATATATGCTTTCCATGCATCAGAGCCGGATTCACGGCCACCACCTGTTTCTTTTTCACCGCCAAAAGCACCACCAATTTCTGCTCCTGATGTGCCAATATTTACATTCGCAATTCCGCAATCAGAACCTGCATGCGATAAGAACAATTCCATTTCACGCATGTTGTTTGTGAATATGGAAGATGATAAACCCTGAGGAACGCCATTTTGCATAGCAATCGCCTCTTCGATGGTTTTATATTTCATTACATACAAGATCGGAGCAAACGTTTCTTCCTGAACAATATGATATTCGTTTCTTGCTTCAATAACGCAAGGTTTCACGTAACATCCGCTTTCATAGCCATTTCCGGTCAATACACCACCTTCAACAATTACTTTAGCGCCCTCTTGTTTTGCTTTTTCAATCGCATTCAAATAATCTTTTGTAGCATTTTGATCAATCAACGGACCAACGTGATTGTTTGAATCCAGAGGGTTTCCTATCTTCAATTGACCATATGCATTTTTAATTACGTCAATTGTTTTGTCGTAAACACTTTCGTGGATGATCAATCTTCGTGTAGATGTACAACGTTGTCCTGCTGTTCCAACTGCACCAAAAACTGCGCCTACAAGCACCATTGAAAGGTCTGAGTGTTCAGAAACGATGATCGCATTGTTTCCGCCTAATTCTAAGATGGTATTTCCAAAACGTTCTGCAACAGTTTTTGAAACGTGTCGTCCGATACGCGTGGAGCCGGTGAAAGAAATTAAAGGAATTCGTTTATCATTATTTATAAGATCTCCTGATTCGTTTCCGATAACAAGACAACTAACACCTTCAGGAACATTATTTTTTTTAAGAACATCAGCAATAATATTCTGACAAGCGATTGCACATAAAGGAGTTTTTGAACTTGGTTTCCAGATACAAACATCTCCACATACCCATGCTAATGCAGCATTCCAGCTCCATACAGCAACAGGAAAGTTAAATGCAGAAATAATTCCAACAACTCCGAATGGGTGCCATTGTTCATACATGCGATGCATCGGACGTTCACTGTGCATTGTTAATCCGTATAGTTGACGGGATAAACCGACAGCGAAATCACAGATATCGATCATCTCTTGTACTTCTCCTAATCCTTCCTGCAAACTTTTCCCCATTTCATAGGAAACTAATTTTCCAAGTGGATCTTTATATTTACGAAGCTGGTCACCCATTTGACGAACGATCTCTCCACGTTTCGGAGCGGGCATCAATCGCCATACTTTAAAAGCCTCATCTGCAGTTTTCATTACATTCGCGTAATCTTCAGCAGTGGCAGCATTAATACTTCCAATCAATTGCCCATCCACGGGTGAATAAGAGTCAATTTTTTTTCCTTTTGTAAGTGTATGTTTTAATCCGGTAGATGCTCCGTAATTAGTTGAGTTGATACCTAATTCTTTTAGAACAGTTTCTATTCCGAAAGATTTTGTTGTTAATGTTTCTGACATAATGATTTTTTTATTGGGAAAACAAATTTAATCAAAAACAGTCAATGAAAAGAGTTTATTCTGATAAAATTCGACTAGTTTTTTTGCGGTGCAGGTTTCGGATCAGCGATAGCTGTGTACTTAGCGAAAATATAGGTAGCGATTGGAGAGAAGCATAGTGTCACAATTTTCTTAGGATTGTTTTCTTTCGATGAAAAGCGTGAAGTCGCAACACCTGCATTAATTGTTTTTCCGGATTTATCTATAATAGAATAATGAACAGTTACTTCCCGTTGGTAGGTGTCGGTATTGATATCATATGAATTGATATCGTTTTTGATATCCAGTTCATTGATAAAAACAAAATATTCACTAAGATATTTTTTATTAAGAAACGTAAGCACCTCTGTATTGGAAAGCTTGGTATTCATGAATTTTTTGTCGTTATTTTCTTCAACAGCTACTTGACCATTTACAATTCCCTTAGGAGTTTTACTTGCTGTTGTTGCTTCGGTAGGCTTGCTTATAAGGTCATACGCCAAAGTTGTTGAATTGTATACATATTCAAGATCTTTCGACATTTTAGCTGAATCAGCATAAAAAGAAACAACAGTAGAAGTACTTTGGAATTTTAATTTTAATTGTGTGTCTAGTTGATGTCTGAAATTTTCTCGGATTGTTTCCCAGTTCCATTTTGTTTGTTGATTGATCTTTTGATCAATCTCACTCATGTATAACTTGGGTTCGAAGGGGATGATACAAACTTTTCCACTCACAGTTTTACCTGTAGCTTCTGTTTTTCTTGTTCCTTCCTGAGCATATGAAAGCGAACAAAAAGTAACAAAAAGTAAAAACAAGAAGTTTTTTGTCAGAGCGATCATTTACTAATTTACGAAATATTATTTGAAAAATGCTTTTATGACATCGTTCCCATTTGCGTACAACAACAATGCCAGCAACAAGATCATACCAGCATATTGGGCGTATTCCATAAATTTTTCGTTAGGTTTTCTACGTGTGATTATTTCATACAACAGGAACATGACATGTCCTCCATCCAACGCAGGAATGGGTAAAATATTCATTATTGCAAGAACAATACTTAAAAATGCAGTGAAGGCCCAGAAATTTTCCCAGTCCCAACTTTTACTATATGCACTCGCTATTGTGCCGAATCCGCCCAATTGTTTATGGGCATCTTTTACTGTAAAGATCACAGAAAACTGTTTAATATAATCATCAAATGTTCTTTTTGCTTTTGAGATACCTGCCGGAAAAGCCTCTAAAAATGAATAGTTGATGGTTTCATATTTCAAAAGTTTATCATCCATTTTTGTTTGAAAGCCAATTGTTCCATCCGGTCCAACTGGTGTCCGCATAACAATGGTGTCGCCATTTCTTTCGACTGCTATTGTAGCCAAAGAGATTGGCATGCTTTTCAATGTACTAGTTACTTCGTTGAAAAATTGAGTTGACTTATTATTAATTGAAATAATTTTATCTCCTTTTTTGAAACCTGCTTTTGCAGCATACATATCCGGAGCGACAGAATCAACGATACAAGGGAAACGTGCGGAAATGAATCTACTTTTGCTATTCTTGATCATTTCGCTGATATCATTTTCAGAAACAGGAATTTCTATTTTGTTTCCATCGCGCTCAATCTGTATGCTTTTTGATTTGTTGAGAATAATCTCGCCTGGTACTCTGTTAAAGCTCTCTATAAAATGATTGTCGACAGATAAAATTTTGTCGCCATCATGTAACCCCATTTTTAATGCAACAGAATCACATGCGATTCCATAGGTTACATTTTTTGTAGGCAAATGTTCTTCCCCCCAAATAAATAATACCATCGCATAAATTAATATGCCTAGGATAACATTTACTGTAACACCGCCTACCATAATGATCAAACGTTGCCAAGCCGGTTTTGCACGGAACTCCCATTCTTGAGCCGGTAATTTCATTTGTTCTTTATCCATCGATTCGTCAATCATTCCGGAGATTTTTACATAGCCACCCAAGGGCAACCAACCAATTCCGTATTCGGTTTCACCCTTTTTTACTTTGAATAAAGAAAAGTAAGGATCGAAGAATAAATAAAATTTTTCTACGCGTGTTTTAAAAATGCGGGCAGGAATAAAATGTCCTAATTCGTGTAATACGATGAGGATCGATAAACTTAAAATAAACTGTGCTACTTGTATTAACATTTCTGATATGGTTATGGATAACTCCCTTTTAATAGGCTCAGGCAGAAACCTGAATTATGCATTTATGGATGTTATCTTTTAGTTGTTATTAAATATTTTCTTCTGCAATTCTTCTTGTTTCTTTATCTGTCTCCACATAATCTTCATAACTTGGTTTTGCAATGTAAGCGATAGTTTGTATACACTTTTCAACCAAATCACTCATTTGTAAAAATCCGATCTTGTCTTTTAAGAAAGCAGCAACAGCAACTTCATTTGCAGCATTCAGAATACATGGGGCATTTCCTCCTTTGTTCATCGCATCAAAAGCGAGTGCAAGATTACGAAATGTTTTTGTATCCGCGGGTTCAAATGTAAGTTGAGGATATTTCATAAAATCGAAACGGGGAAAATCAGATCTCATTCTGTTCGGATAACCGATAGCGTATTGGATCGGTAATTTCATATCCGGCAGCCCCATTTGGGCCTTCATGCTACCGTCATTAAACTGAACAATAGAGTGTACAATACTTTGTGGATGAACGATCACATCAATTTGTTCTGGCTTTAAGCCAAACAACCATTTCGCTTCGATCACTTCCAAGCCTTTGTTCATCAATGATGCGGAGTCGATCGTGATCTTCGCGCCCATTTCCCAATTCGGATGTTTCAGTGCTTGTTCTTTTTTTGCAGAACTTAAAAAGGTTTTATCTTTTCCTCTGAATGGCCCACCCGAAGCGGTCAAATATATTTTCTCGATAGGATTATGAAACTCTCCCGCGAGGCATTGGAAGATAGCTGAATGCTCGGAATCGACAGGATATAGATTTACACCTTTTTCTTTTGCTAGTGCTGTGACCAGATCGCCTGCAACAACAAGTGTTTCCTTATTGGCCAGGGCAATTTGTTTTCCTGCCTTTATAGCGGAAAGAGTTGATTCCAATCCTGCATACCCAACAATAGCGGCTAACACAATGTCAATGCTGTCCATTTGTACCACTTCTGCAATTGCTTTGTTTCCTGAAAATACTTTTATGTCATGTGAAGCCAAAGCCTCTTTTACATATTGGTATTTGCTTTCGTCAGCGATCACAACCGTATTCGGATTGAATTCAATAGCCTGCCTGATAAGCAAATCAGCATTTCCGTTTCCTGTTAACACCTCAACACTAAATGCTTCAGGATTTGCTCGGATAACATCCAAAGTCTGCGTCCCAATAGAACCGGTTGAACCAAGTATTGCTATGTTTTTTTTGTCGCTCACTTTTTTTTACTTAAAAAACCATATATCCTTGCGGATCTATTGCGTTTCCATTATACCACAATTCAAAATGTAAATGCGGACCCGATGTTTGTTCACCTGAATTTCCAATGATTGCAATAGGTTCTCCAGCTTTAACATAATCACCTATTTTTTTTAATAGAACAGAATTGTGTTTATACACCGAGATCAAATTGTTTGAATGTTGAACAGTTATTGTATATCCTGTTTCTGATGACCAGGTTGCTAAAATCACAGTACCGTCTAACGTAGCCTTGATTGGTTCATTTTCGGGGCCGACAATATCCACGCCGTAATGCTGCTCTTTGCTTTTAAATTGTTCAGACACAACACCTTTAATTGGAGAGAAAAAGAAGAAATTACTGATGCCGTTTTTATTGCTCTCGGCCCCATATGCTAAGCTGTATTTGTCTTGTGCCTCAATAGCTTTTTTCAGGGCAATCTCTTTTGGTGATGCGTTGAGTGCTAGTTTTTCGTATTCTTTACTTTTGTCAGGTTTGTTTTGAGTCGTATCTTGTTTTATATTTCCTTTTAAAACGTTATTTATATTTACGGTAAAAGCGTTTTGCTCTTTTAAGGCTTGTTCCAGAGAGTCGGAGCGCAATGCCATATTTACAAGCTCTCTCCGCATACCAATATCTGCATAACCTGGAATATATTCGCGCAGAGGCGTAAAAGCAATTAGCGAGGTAACGAGCATTACCATTACAATCGTTACCGACCCCAACAATATAAACAACCCTAGAGGAGTAAGGCGAAGTGAAAAGTTTTCTTCAAACGTATCGTCATTCATAACTACCAATCGGTAGCGGTGACGTAAACGTTGCAAAAAATTCTTCTTATTTTCCTTTTGATCGGTCATGACAGTGACAAATATCGCAAAATATTTTGGTTAAAGAGGGCATTAATTGTAGCGCTATTGCGGAATAATTACTATTTTGTGGTGTTTTTCACTAAAAATAAAATATTTTTGTGTTTCTGAAGTTATATGGTGTTGAGGAAACATCATGGAGTCCGAGTTTTGATATCGAATTTGAAATTATAGAATGAAAAATAAGAATCACTATTATATTAAATTGAGTTTATTTCTTTTTGTAACACTGCTATTTAGCGCTTGCAAAACAAACAAGAACACCTTCATACATCGCGGTTGGCATAACATGACAGCTCGCTATAATGGCTATTATTATTCAAACGAGAATATAAAAGAAACTGTAAAAAAAGTTGAGAAGGCTAATAAGGATGATTTCTCAAGAATAATCCCTCTGTTTATTTACACTGATAATGTAAGCTCTAAAAGTTATTACAGCGATTTTGATAAGACAATAAAAAAATCTTCGATAGTAATTCAACGCCATACCATCACAGAAAAAAAATCTAAAAAAGAAATTCCTAACGCTTGTAAATGGATAGATGATAATTATATGCTAATCGGGAAGGCGCATTTTTATAAACGCGATCTTTTTTCTGCACTCGAAGCATTTGAATATGTTGCAAAAATATATCCGAACCCGGAATCAAAATATAATGGAATGCTTTGGTCGATCCGCACAAACAATGAGATCGGTAGTTTTTCTCTTTCTGAAGCCAGCATTGATGAGATCAGAAACGCGACGGATTTCCCTACTGATCGTTCATTTCAAAGAGAGTTGGCTGCTGTAACAGCTGATTTTTATCTTAAAAGAGCAGATTATTCTCCCTCGATCCGCCAACTAACCAAAGCGATTGCTCTAACCCGCAATAAACCAACCAAAGCAAGATATACATACGTTTTGGCACAGGTATATGAAAAGTTGGGAGACAAACAAAAAGCATCTCAATATTATGGAATGGTTCCTGGCTTACACCCTTCTTATGATATGGCATTCAGTGCGCAAATAAATCGTGCAAAACTTTATGACATCAGTTCCGGAGGAAGCAAGATCATTAAAAAAGAATTGAATAAAATGCTTCATGATGATAAAAATATTGAGTTTCAAGATCAGATTTATTATGCCCTAGCCGACATTGCACAAAAAGAACATGATATCCCATTAGCCTTATCCTATTTAGGTAAATCGCTGAAAGAAAGCACTTCTAACAATACTCAAAAAGCATTGTCGTATTTAAAGCGCGCCGATATTTATTTTGAAAAACCTGATTATAAGAATGCACAAGCGAATTACGACAGCACGATGACCTTTTTGCCAAAAGATTATGTTGATTATGCTATTATCGATGAAAAGAAAAGAAGCTTGACAGCTCTAGTTACAAATTTGAATGTGATTTCTCTTGAGGATAGTTTGCAACGAATGGGGAAAATGACAGAAAAGGAGCGAAATGCTATGGTTGAAAAAATGATCTCGAAAATTGAAGAGGATGAAAAAGCAAAGGAAGAAGAACGTTTGAATCAGAATAATAATGCACAATTAAACACGACAACAACAAATACAACTTCAGGAGAGGTTTCTTCTGCTTGGTATTTTTATAACCCAGCAACCGTTAGTTTTGGTGTGGGTGCTTTTACTAAAAAATGGGGTGCACGTAAACTCGAAGACAACTGGAGGAGGAGCGAAAAAGATATGGTTGGTAACGCGATCAATGATGACAACAATAACGATCTTTCTGATTCTGCTCAAACCTTGGGTGCTGGCACTTCTTTGGTTTCAAAAACAAAGAACAAAAAGGTGAAGGGTTTTTATTTGAAAAATGTTCCCCGTACTCCAGATGCGTTTGCTAAATCAGATATTAAAATTGTAGACGCTTATTATAATGTTGGCTCTATTTATAAAGAGCAATTGCTTAACAATCAAAAATCAGTGGAAACATTTGAAGAATTATTACACCGTTTCCCGGAAAATAAATACAAGCTCAATTCTTATTATCAATTATATCGTACCTATCTGGCGATGGAGAATCAGACCAAATCCGATTACTATAAAAATTTGTTGTTAAAGGATTACCCGGATTCTGACTATGCAACTATTATTAAAAATCCTTCTTACGGAGCAGATATTGCAGCTAGTAAGAGTCAGGTTGAAAAATTTTATACCGAAACATATCAGCTTTACGTAGAATCGAATTATCTTCAAGCATTTGAGAATTGCAAAAAAGCGGATTCTATCTACTCTAAAAATAGTTTAATGCCTAAATTTGGATTCCTTAAAGCACTTTGTATTGGTAGAACACAGGATATCAATGCGTTTGAGATAGCTTTGACACAGGTCGCGGTAAAATATCCAAAAGATCCAGTAAAAGAAAAAGCGATAGAAATGTTGGAAATGATCAAAAAGCAAAAAAATCCTGAAAAGACAGCTCTTGCTGATACGACTGTTGCTATAAAAGTAAAATTTGTTTTTAAAGAAGACGCAGAATATTACTGCATAATTGTAATTGAAAATGGCAAAGGCGATCTGAATAAATTCAAAACGAAACTATCAGATTGTAACGCTGAATCATTTAGTACATCCGACATCTCCATTTCGAGTATCTTTCTAGACATCACACACCAGATGGTAAGTGTTAAGTCGTTTGATGGAAAAGTAAAAGCTATGGATTATTTTAGCGTGATAAATTCTAAGAAAGATTTATTTAACGATCTTGAAAAAGGAACCTACCAGACATTTGTGATTTCAGCAGAAAATTATACTGTTTTTTATAAGGATAAAAACATTTCTGACTACCAACAATTTTTTAGTCAGAATTTTAAATAAGTTGGGGTTTTTATTAAAAAAGAACTATTTTTACAAAAAAACAGATAAAAAACCATTAAAATGTTCGATAAAATGGCAAAAAACAATATCGCAGATAACCAGTCAGTTAATCTAATTGGTTTAGGTACAACTATTGAAGGAGATATAACTACAAATGGCGATATGCGGATAGATGGGTCCTTAACGGGTTCAATAAATGTGAAAGGTAAATTGGTGATTGGCGCTTCAGGATTTGTGGAAGGAGAAATCATATGCCAGAATGCGGATGTTTCAGGAACAATTAAAGGGAAAATAGGGGTTTCAGAATTATTATCATTAAAAGCTTCCGCAAAATTAAGCGGGGATATTATTACCAATAAAATTGCTATAGAACCTGGGGCAGCATTCTCCGGTTCTTGCAGCATGGGTGGAGTAATTAAAGATATTAAAGGTGGAACAGCAGAAAAACAACAACTTGCCGAAAAAACTGCCTAACAGTTATGTAAAGTATTCGGGCATGGGAATAAAAATGGCTACAATAATGATTGGCGGCACATTTGCAGGTATCGAACTTGACAAATGGCTGCAATTAAAGTTCCCGGTTTTCACACTTATTTTTTCAATGCTTTCTGTCTTTCTGGCCATTTATTATTTCATTAAGGACTTCATTAAAAAATAGTATGGACGATTCTTTCAGAGCCTTTTTTGTTAAACTCACTTTGTTTTCTGTTTTTACTTTAGGCCTACTTTTCCTTTGGCAGCATTACGCATCTCCAAATTTTCAATCAACTATTTTCTGGGTAGTATGGCTGTTTTTTATTTTCACAACGGCAATTATACATGTTGTTTTAATTAAGGCCGCCCGTAAAGATCCCAAAAAATTTATCACCTACTTTATGGGAATCACTGGCATTAAATTATTTGCTTATTTGATCATAATTTTGATATACGGATTATTGAATCGGGATACCGCCCAAGGGTTCATCATTTGTTTTTTGATCTCCTATTTTTTATATAGTGGATTTGAAGTAGTTACCTTGACAAAACATTTCAAAAAGTAGTTTTTGTCGTTCATATTTTGGTCTTTATATTCCACTTTTTTCCATTGACAGAAATCAAAAAAAAAACACTTTAAAACTTTTATAATATAGGTTTAATTAACTAGATTTGCACCCGAAATTAGAAATCCGAATACGAAATTACGTGCAATGACCAATAACAACAATATTTTCAAGCCTTTTTCAGTCTCATTATTTCTGCTTTTTGCCTGTCTGTTCACTTCAAGTGCAATTTATGCATATGACCCTGATAACAAATCCACTGAAAAACAAGCTGTTGGCGCAGCAAAAGAGCTTGTTTCCAAAGACAAAAAATTCAATGCTGGAGAGCTGATCATTAATCACATCACCGATTCTCATGAGTGGCACGTTATGGGAGAAGGCGAACATGCCATCGCATTACCGCTTCCGGTAATTATTTATTCTTCCGAAACTGGATTGACAGCATTTCTCTCAAATAAATTGGAGGACGGTGAGGTATATAAAGGTTTTAAGCTTATCAAAAATGATATTGTTATAGTTGATGCCGATGGGCAAGTGGATGAAAAAGCGAGTTCTAAACTTTGGGATTTTTCGATAACAAAAAATGTCGCATCATTGATGGTGAGTGTTTTCCTGATGTTGTGGATGTTCATCTCCGTTGCTAAAGCGTATGCGAGAAACCCGGGAAAAGCTCCAAAAGGAATGCAATCCTTATTAGAGCCATTAATAATTTTTGTTAGAGACGATATTGCAAAATCCTCAATTGGCGAAAAAAAATACAAAAGATATCTTCCTTTTTTACTTACTGTTTTCTTCTTTATCTGGATAAATAATTTGATGGGATTAATTCCGTTTTTACCGGGTGGAGCAAATGTTACAGGAAATATTGCTATCGGTTTAACGTTGGCTGCAATTGTTTTTGTTATCACTGTTATCAGTGCCAACAAAAATTATTGGCGACATATTATTGCAATGCCGGGTGTACCAATTGGTGTATTGGTATTATTAACGCCAATTGAAATTTTTGGAATGTTCCTGAAGCCATTTGTATTGATGATCCGATTGTTCGCGAACATGTTGGCCGGCCACATCATTGCATTATCCTTTTTCAGTCTGATATTTATTTTCGCTGAAATGAACACTGCAGTGGGTTGGGGAGTATCAATATTCTCTGTTGCCTTTACAATATTTATGGGTATGCTTGAGCTGCTTGTTGCATTTCTGCAGGCATATGTATTTACATTGTTGGCTGCCATGTATTTTGGAACAGCAGTGGAAGAGCATCATCATGCAGAAGAACATCATTAAAAATATTACAGCTGAATTCCTTTGGCAGCTTATTAAATCAGAGGAGAACAAAAACAAAACAATATGTTATCATCAATTTTATTAGATGCAGCAGTTTCAGGTGCTAATGTTGGTATCGGTTATGGTGTTGCAGCTCTTGGTGCAGGTTTAGCTGCAGTAGGTGCAGGACTTGGTATCGGCCGTATCGGTGGAAGTGCATTGGAATCAATTGCTCGTCAACCAGAAGCTATCAACGACATCCGTTCAAACATGATCTTGACGGCTGCTCTTGTTGAAGGTGCTGCGTTTTTCGCAATGGTAATCGGACTTCTTGTAATTTTCTTGAAGTAATCCGAAAACAAATTTTCTGTATTGCAACGGTTGGTTGCAATACAGATTTTTAAACTGAAAAAATTTATAATTTATAATTTTTAAACAAATGGAATTAGTAAAACCCGCGTTTGGTCTGATATTTTGGATGTGCGTTTCTTTCGGACTTATTTTATTTATCCTTAAGAAATTTGCTTGGACCCCTATCCTTAACATGTTGCATGAAAGAGAAGAGTCGATTCAAAATGCGTTGGATTCTGCTGAAAAAGCAAAAGAAGAAATGAAGGCATTGCAATCAAACAATGAGAAAATATTGGCTGATGCAAGAACAGAGCGTGATTTGTTATTAAAAGATGCACGCGATATCAGAGAAAAAATGATCTCGGATGCAAAAGGTATCGCTTCGAAAGAAGGTGAGCGTATGTTGACGATTGCGCGTGAAAATATTCAAAATGAAAAAATGGCTGCGATCACTGAGTTGAAAAACCAAGTAGCTACTTTATCAATTGAGATTGCTGAAAAGATTTTAAAATCTGAATTGTCATCTGACGAAAAGCAAAAAACGTTGGTGAACACATTATTAAAAGATGTTAATTTAAATTAGTTCAAGGTTCAAAGTTCAATGTTGGAAGACCAGCTTTAAACTTAATAACTTTAAACGTTAAACTAAGTAAACAATGCAAGGAACAAGAGTAGCATCGCGATACGCAAAATCATTCATCGATCTAACGATGGAGCAAGGTGTATTTGAGCAAGCTTTTAGTGATATGAAAACGATTTCTGATTTGTGTCATTCAAATCACGATTTTGTTACATTTTTGAAAAGTCCGGTCATTAAAACAGATAAAAAGCAAGCTGTTCTGAAAGAAATATTCAGTGGAAAATTAAATAAAGTAACAGACGCTTATATCCAATTGATTACTGCGAAAAAAAGAGAGATCTATTTGTACGAAATTGCGCTGGAGTTTGTAAATCAATACAAAGAGAAAAAGAAAATATTGACGGCTGTCGTTACAACAGCAAATGGTATTGATGACATTATCCGTAAAAAAGTAATGGAAATCGTAAAAGGGGTTAGCTCCAGTGAAGTTGTATTGGAAGAAAAAATTGATAAGAATATCATCGGTGGCTTTATTATCCGCGTTGGTGATAAACAGGTAGATGCAAGTATTGCAAGAAAGATCAACAGCTTAAAACGCACATTCAAAGAGAATCCGTTCATTAAAGAATTTTAGGCTCCTCTGACCTCCCAAAATGGAGAGGAGATGAGTGCCCATAATAGTATTTTAATAAATAATTTTTAACTAAATAAAAATGGCAGAAGTAAAACCGGCAGAAGTATCTGCAATATTAAGACAACAATTATCAGGATTTAAATCTGAGCAAGAATTGGAAGAAGTGGGTACCGTGTTGCAAGTTGGTGATGGTATCGCTCGTATCTACGGACTATCAAAAGTTCAATCCGGTGAGTTGATCGAATTTACCAGCGGATTAAAAGGAATTGTATTGAACCTAGAGGAAGATAACGTTGGTGCTGTTGTCTTGGGTTCATCAAATGATATTAAAGAAGGTGATGTTGTAAAACGTACCGGTAAAATTGCTTCTATCCAGGTTGGTGAAGGAATGTTAGGCCGTGTAGTTGATACAATGGGTAACGCAATTGACGGTAAAGGTCCTATCACAGGAACGTTATATGAAATGCCTTTGGAGCGTAAAGCACCGGGTGTTATCTATCGTCAGCCCGTTACGGAGCCATTACAAACTGGTTTGAAAGCGATCGATGCGATGATCCCTATCGGTCGTGGACAACGTGAGTTGATCATTGGTGACCGTCAAACAGGAAA
Source organism: Bacteroidota bacterium (assembly GCA_026391935.1). Lineage (GTDB taxonomy): Bacteria > Bacteroidota > Bacteroidia > 2-12-FULL-35-15 > 2-12-FULL-35-15 > 2-12-FULL-35-15. Next base: position 23,784 of record JAPLDC010000090.1, read on the forward strand.
AACAGCTGTTGCGATCGACACGATCATTAACCAAAAAGAATTTTACGAAGCAGGTCAACCTGTATTTTGTATCTATGTAGCGATCGGACAAAAAGGTTCTACAGTAGCGAATATTCAACGTGTATTAGAAGAAAACGGTGCAATGGCATATACAGTAATTGTAGCTGCAACAGCATCTGACCCTGCTCCAATGCAATTTTATGCTCCTTTCGCAGGTGCTGCAATTGGTGAGTTCTTCCGCGATTCAGGTCGTCCTGCATTAATTGTTTATGATGATTTGTCAAAACAAGCAGTTGCTTACCGTGAGGTTTCATTGTTATTGCGTAGACCTCCTGGACGTGAGGCATATCCGGGTGACGTATTCTACTTGCACAGTCGTTTATTAGAGCGTGCTGCAAAGATCAACTCAAATGATGAGATCGCAAAAAACATGAATGACCTTCCTGATTCTTTAAAAGGAATTGTAAAAGGTGGTGGATCATTAACAGCATTACCGATCATTGAAACACAAGCTGGTGACGTTTCTGCGTACATTCCTACAAACGTTATTTCTAT
>JAPLDC010000106.1 GCA_026391935.1 Bacteroidota bacterium
CCGGTTTTTAAAGAATCGACAGTGTTTCCAATGCCAATGACATAATTATTTTTTATCGTATCAACTCCTTTATAATCAAAATAGGGATAATAGATAATCGTATTATAATGTTTGCCTTCAACAATTGTGTCTTGTTGTGAATGGCAATTGAGATAAAATAAACTAAATAGTAGAATAATTAAGTAGCGCATTTTACTTTTATAACGCTTTTCTTTTTAAAAGATACAGGACGTTGCTTATAATTTCACCACAGATTACACAGATTTTTCACAGATAAAAAACATTTCTAATCGAATCAAAAAATAATCCGTTAAATTCTGTGGTGCTTGCTATTACATAATCCTCAGCTTCGCAAATTTTATCAAAAGTTGTTTTTGTCCGATACCTTCAAAAAATATTGTCGCCTTATTATTTGGAAAATCACCATCCATATTTATCACTTTACCGCTTCCAAAGCGATCATGTTGCACCTGCATTCCTACTTGCAAGTCGCGCAAACTCTCTGTGTCAAAATCAGAAGTGTTTTTGGAGGCAGCATTCACTTTAACCAATTTTTTCCCCATTACAGGCCGTTGCACAAATGTCTCTTTTGGTTTGGAAATATTTAGTTTTGGTTTTACAGAATATTCTTCATCACCAAACATTCGTCCGTTATTTTCTGCAGGCAATTGTAAGTATTTCGAATCCAATTCTTCTATGAATCTGCTCGGCTCGCTATAAATTAAATTTCCCCAACGGTAACGGGAGGTAGAGTAGGAGAGGATCACTCTTTTTTCAGCACGTGTTAATGCAACATAAAATAATCTGCGTTCTTCCTCTAGATCCGCCCTTTCTGTCAATGACATCTGAGAAGGGAATAAATTCTCTTCCAAACCAACAATGTACACAAAAGGGAATTCTAATCCTTTAGCGGCATGTATAGTCATTAAAACCACTTTATTTTTATCTTCTTCTGTTTCATTTTTTTTATCCGCATCGGTCATCAATGCAATATCTTGCATGAAAATATTCAGAGTCTTTGTATCATCATTGATAGCGTCAGGATTTTCAATTGCTGCTTCATCCGTAAATAATAAACCGTTCTCTAAATCTTGATTCTTGATACTTGATACTTGATTCATTTCTCGCTCCAGTTGATTATCAATTTCAGTTTCATCTTTTACGATTTCAATATCACTTTCGGTAAATTCTTTTATTCCATTTAACAACTCCTGTATATTCTCATGCCTGCTAACACCTTCGGGTGATTTATCTGCATATAGGTCTCGCAAAATTCCTGAATGGATTGCGATATGTTGGCCTAGATCATAAGCGTTTTGTGTTTTCAATTGTGCAGAAAAACTTTTGATCATACTAGCAAATTCATCCACCTTTGTTTTTGCACCCGCATTTAATCCTATTTCAAATTCATTGATATTCTCAATGACTTTCCATAAACTAATGTTGTGGTCGTTTGCTGCGACAATAATTTTGTCTAAAGTAGTATCGCCAATTCCCCGTGCTGGATAATTGATAATGCGCTTTAAGGCTTCCTCGTCGTTGTTGTTGATCGTTATCCGATAATACGCTAACAGGTCTTTTATTTCTTTGCGTTGATAAAAAGACAAACCACCGTATATCCGATAGGAAATATTTTGTCTGCGTAACGCTTCTTCCATTGCTCTGGATTGAGCATTGGTTCTGTATAATATGGCGAAGTCGCGGTTATGTGCCTGTTCATTCATTTTTGTTTCGAAAATTGAATTGGCAACAAAATTTCCTTCCGCATTATCACTTTCCGTTTTTACAACTTTAATAATTTCTCCTTCAATATTTTCAGTGAATACATTTTTTTTGAGTTGATCTTTATTTTTTGCTATCACTGAGTTTGCAGCTCCAACAATGTTTTTGGTAGAACGATAATTTTGCTCAAGTTTAA
>JAPLDC010000180.1 GCA_026391935.1 Bacteroidota bacterium
GGGAGAATATTGAGCTGTATTTTGTTTTAGATCAGAAAATTATTTCAATTTGTTAATATTTGTAATTTCTGCAGGAATACCAACTGTGCAACCTGCTGGTTGAGGCATTTTTAATGGTCGGTAATCAAATCTAATTAGTTGTCCGTCCATATCCACGTCTTTGCTTAATTTATCTTTTGGAATAATCGTTATTTCGGCAGCATTATCATTTGCTGGAATGACAATTACTGTTCCGCAACCTGTACTTTCGTATTTATGAGAAATTTTTCCAATATTACCCCCCTGATTATCTCCAGTTGCAGATGTACTTATTGTGCTCGTTGCTGCATTTGTTGTTGAACTCGTTGAATTAGTTCCAGCACTTGCTGAAGCTGCTTTTTTGCTTTTACAAGAACAAACAAAAGACATTGAAAAAACTGCCGTTAAAATTATTATTGATTTCATAATTGTAGATTATCAGATTAACAAAAAACACTCGTGCAATTTCCATTCCAAAGAGAAATGCGATGCACGAGTGTTTTAATTTATGACTTATATATTATTTAACAATCATCACTTTAGTAACACGTTGGAAACTTGTATTCATTTTCGCGACTCTCACTAGGTAAGTTCCTGCAGAAAGGTTAGTAGTTGAAAAGGATGTTTCAAAAGAATTCCCATTCAAAACAATTTGTTTACCTTCTAATTGTTTCCCATTGATATCAAATAAATCAACAACAAGTTCGCCATCAACGTTAAGGTTTTCAGCCTTCACATTAATATCTCCATTTGAAGAATAAGCAGATACTTGATTTGTTAAATCAGCGACAGCATCGATTCCTGTTGGTGAACAAGGAGTTAATTTGAATGAATAAATCCATGTAGCTGGTCCACCACCACTAATATATTCACCTGTGTGGTAATATGTTAATCCGTCAGTTGGATCAATCGTCGTTTGAGAATAATCACCAAAACGATTAATTGAAGCTTGAACTGAATTTCCTGCTTTAGCAACAGTTTCCGCAAAGGTCATTGTTCCAAGAGGGTCACTAGCACAACGACCCGTGTAACACAAACTTGGATAATCTCCTGCAGTTGAAGAAGATCTAGCATAACACAATGCTATACTTCCGTTATCATCCATTGCCATACTTCCTACCCAACGACTTTTTGCATCTGGTTGGTAAATACCTTCTTGGTATAATGTCCAAGTACCTGGAGTTGTTTCACGTAATTCTACCCATTTAATAGCCCTAACACGAGGAGATGCTGTGATTAATACACCCCAATTTAATAATACAGTATTGTAACCAGCCCATCTTCTGTATTGTGCACGGAAGGTCGCAACACCACCAATACCATCTAAATATTGTGTAGAGCCTGCTTGAGGAATATCATTCCAACCGCTATCATATGTTCCATTAAAAGCAGCTGTTGTAATTTGAGTAGCTGCAGAAATAGTACATGTTGGAGTTGTTGGAACCCAATTTACAGTGGCTTTGCAATATTTTACACCGTCAACTGATCCTGACCAAGTATTATCTGTAAACCAGAAGAAAGGACAAGGAGTTGCTGCAGGAGGTAATGTTCCATCTGCATCAGCTGGAAGTGGGCACCAAAATCCGGATGTACCGCCTACAGTAAATGTAGCAGTAACAGAACGAGCACCAGCAGTTCCTGCAAGCATTGCTGTTCTTTCAAACACATACAATCTTCCACCTTGATTAGAAGTCATATAATAACCGTCTTGCCAAATAGAAAATTTCAAATAATCAGGAAAGCTAGAAGAGGTGTATGTATAACAAGCATATGTTCCTGCAGGATTATTAGTTGTAGAAACAGCGATATAAATTTTGTTTCCCGTTGTTCCAAATTGAGTTAACACCCAGCGATCAGCGTATTTATCATACAACACAATTGGATCTCC
>JAPLDC010000228.1 GCA_026391935.1 Bacteroidota bacterium
CCGGCAATAATTGCTAATTTTATATTTATTCCAATTTTCATTTTTTAATCTATTTCTCGATACAATTCTTTTCCTTTGTCAAAGAATTACTCGAAATGACATATTGCCTAAAACTTTCAAACCTGAAACTTTTAACTTTGAACTTTAAACTTTGAACTGATCTACCCATTCATGGAAATTAAAAACTCCTCATTTGTTTGCGTGTTTTTTATTCGGTCTCTCATAAATTCCATTGCTTCCACAGGATTCATGTCAGATAAATGTTTACGCAAGATCCAAACGCGTTGTTGTGTTTCTTTGTCAACCAACAGATCATCTCTACGTGTACTTGATGCAACGATATCAATTGCAGGATAAATACGTTTATTCGCAATTTTACGATCCAATTGGATCTCTGAATTACCGGTACCTTTGAACTCTTCAAAGATCACTTCATCCATTTTAGATCCTGTTTCTGTTAAGGCTGTAGCAATGATCGTTAGCGATCCACCACCTTCAATTTTTCGTGCTGCTCCAAAAAATCTTTGTGGTTTGTGTAATGCATTTGCATCCACACCACCGCTCAATACTTTTCCGGATGCAGGTTGTACAGTATTATACGCACGTGCCAAACGGGTGATCGAATCCAATAAAATACAAACATCATGTCCGCATTCTACCATTCGTTTTGCTTTTTCTAAAACAATGTTTGCAATTTTTACGTGACGGTCAGCCGGTTCGTCAAAAGTAGAAGCAATAACTTCAGCCTTAACGCTACGAGCCATATCTGTAACCTCTTCCGGACGCTCATCAATTAAAAGAATGATAAGATATGTTTCCGGATGATTGGCAGAAATAGCATTTGCAATATCTTTCAATAAAACGGTTTTACCTGTTTTTGGTTGTGCAACGATTAATGCACGTTGCCCTTTTCCAATAGGAGTAATCAAATCAACGATGCGAGAAGACAGATTTTGTTGAGCATGACCTGTCAAATTAAATTTTTCGTACGGAAACAAAGGAGTCAAATAGTCGAAAGGTACACGGTCGCGAACAAATGCAGGCTCACGTCCATTTATTTTTTCTACTTTGATCAATGGAAAATATTTTTCTCCTTCTTTTGGAGGACGGATCGTTCCTCTAACAGTATCTCCGGTCTTTAATCCGAATAGTTTTATTTGTGATTGTGAGACATAAACATCATCCGGTGAATTTAAATAGTTGTAATCCGATGAACGTAAAAAGCCATATCCGTCAGGCATGATTTCTAAAACCCCTTCACTGGAAACAATTCCATCAAAATTATAAAGATCCTGTGGTTTTGCATTGTTGTAACGATTGCGGTTCTGGTTATCTTTATTATCGCTGTTCCCGTTTGAATTGTCTTGAGAAATAGTCTGATTCTCCTGTGTATTCGGAGTATTTTCTGTATTCGTTTCTTGTGTGTTTTCCTGCGGGATTTCTTGTTTATTTTCTGAAGTGTTTTCTTTAATTATTTCAGAAACAATAGGGGAGTTGTTATTTGTGTTTTCTGATGCGTCATTTTTTGTTGTATTAAAATCTTCATCATTAAATATAGTTGCCGGTTCTTCCTGTTTTACTTTCGGATGGTTGTCCGTATTTTCAGGTTTGATCTTGCGTGGGCGCAGAATCCGTTCTTCCGATTTAATATTTTGTGGCTTTTGGTCCGATACAGATGGAGTTATAGCTTGTTGGTCCAGTATTTTGTAAATTAATTCTTGTTTTTTTAGAGCTTCAAATTTTGGAATATTAAGGCTTTTTGCAATTTCTCTTAATTCTCCAACGAGTTTGTTGTTCAATTCAATAATGTCGTGCATAGGTTGTTTGTTTGGTTAATACATCAATTCGGATGATTGATTTTTTAAGATAGGATGGTAAAAATATTTTTGTGTTTTATTATTCGATAAAAATACGATTGTGATTGTTATGAGAATATATAACAGCGGAAACGCTTTGCAATAATACTAAGAATTTTTAATATACAAGTAATAAATAAAAATAAATTATGCCCTTTTTCCGAGTTCTATAACTTCCAAATCTTTGATCTTATTGCCATCAATGGTAAAACGAACGAGCGTTTTTACTGCGTGAAACCCGTGATTTCCTGCAGCACCCGGATTTATATGCAGCAATTTATGTTTATCGTCATACATTACTTTTAAAATATGTGAATGACCGCAAATAAACAATTGAGGCTTGTTCCGTTTTATTTCTTCCAATGCTTCAGCTGAATATCTATTTGGATAACCACCAATATGTGTGATATAAACAGTTACATTTTCGCACATAAATACTTGATTCAAAGGATGCACTTTTCTTACATCTTGTCCATCAATATTGCCATAAACCGCCATTACTGGTTTTATTTTTGAAAGCTCATCTGTAATTGAAATGGTGCCAACATCACCTGCATGCCATATTTGGTCACAGCCTTCAAAGTACTTGAAAATTTTAGGATCCAAATAGTTATGTGTATCTGATAGTAAAGCTATGCGTTGCATGTTGCAATATTAAATAAAAAATGTCCTCAAACAAGGAGGACATTTTTTATTTTTTAAGATCGAGTTATTATTTTACAATAGTAACATGTCCAATATAATTATGTGTTTTCCCTTTGTTATCTTTCACATCAATACTATAAAAGTAGACATCTTCTTGAACAATATTGTTATTATTTTGCACTGTCCCATTCCAACCTTCATTTATTGATTTCGATTTGAATATTAAATTTCCCCATCGATCAAAGATACGCATCGTAAACTCGGCAATGTATAAACCTTTCGGAGCAAAAAATGAATTTAAAGCATCTCCGTTTGGAGTAAATGCGTTTGGAATATAAAGACTATACTCAGGGAGTATCGTAAGACAGTTTGTAGCGACATCCGAACATCCACCTAAGCTTTGGACAGTTAGTGTAACACAATATTGACCAGAATCAGCATAAATATGTGAAGGGTTGATCAAGTAGCTGGTATTAGATTCATACAAATTTGTTGGATCCCCAAAGTCCCATAACCAATTAACTGCATTAATTGAAAGGTCGGTAAAATTTATTATAGGTGCTTCCATCGTAGCAGGTTGAGGGCCTAAAATAAATTGGGCTGTAGGTTGCGGATAGACAGTGATCATATTATTCATCGTAGTTGTAGAAGAACATCCTCCATTTGAAATAGCAGTTAATGTAATGTCATAAGTTCCAGCATTATAACAAACGGGTTCAGGGCTCTGAAGGTTAGAAGAAGAACTATTACCAAAATCCCAAGCCCAGGATGCAACTGATCCACCAGCTACAGTTGTTGCATCAACGAATGTTATACATATAGGTTCACATCCACTTGAAACATTTGAATTAAAGGAAATATTTGGTAATGGTAGAACTGTAACAGTTATAGTAGCTATTGCAGGAGTTACAGTACATCCATCCGTTATTGTAACTGTATAGGTTGTTGTTGCAACTGGAGAAACAGAAAGTGAAGTGCCACTACCAGCACCTGGCATCCAGTTGTAAGAATAAGTTCCATCACCACCAGATGCTGTTGCAGATAATGAGGTGCTAACACCTGGGCAAATCGAAACATTTGCACTGCCAATAACAGCTAAAGGAGGGTTTACGGTAATAATAACTGTTTGAGAACTTAGTGAAACACATCCTGCAGTATCAGTTGCCGTTACAGTATATGTGGTAGTTGTTGTAGGCGAAACAGAATAATTGGAACCGGTAAAAGCAGGAGCCGTCCAATTAAATATATATCCACCTAAAGGATGTCCTCCAGCAGCTGATGCTATGAGTGTAGTGCTTTGTCCAATACAAATTGTTACTGGAGGAATATTATCAATAACTATTATTGTTGGTTGAATTATTGTTGCACTTGCTGTTACTGTGCAACCGCTTGCATCAGTTATTGTGCAGGTGTATGTGCCAGCACATAATGCTGAAGCGGTAGGCGTTGTTTGTCCGTTATTCCAAAGATAGCTATATGGGCTTATGCCTAAGCTAGCAATTACTGTTGCTGTTCCATCACATACACTATTGCAAGTTACGGGTGTATTAGTAATTGTCGCAGAAACGCCTGGAGTATTTGGGACAGTAATACAAATACTGTCAAGACAACCGTTCAAATCTGTTACAGTTACACAATAGGAACCTGGAATTAAGTTGATAGCAGTTGCAGTTGTTTGACCATTAGACCATAAATATGAAAAGCCTCCAACACCACCGGCTGCAACAACTGTTGCAGAACCATCGGGTTGATTGCAATGTGACGTTAGAGCAGAAATTGTTAAAGCGATTGGAGTTGGTTCAATTACTTGAATCGTGTCTTGTGCAGTGCACCCCAAGATATCGGTTACAACAATAGTATAAGTTGCGGCACATAGACTATTGATATTTTGAGTATTTGAACCATTTGACCAATTATAGTTATATCCACCAAAACTTCCTGCAACAGCAACTATACCTGTTCCATCGCATGAACCAAAGCAATTTGACGGAGCTCCTGTTGCATTTAATGTTAATACTGATCCAGTCGTTATTGTCACAACATCCGTTCCTGTACAGCCCAATGCATCACTGACTGTTACTGTATAAGTGGTGGTGGGTGAAGTAGGAGATACGTTCGGAGTAGCACTGGTTGAAAACCCTGGCATTCCAGGTGCATCCCAAGTATATGTATATCCAGCACCTGATGGCGTAACTCCCAAGGTGTAATTTCCACCTGCGCAAATACTGTCATCTACTCCTGCATTTGCTACGATGCTTGGTGCAACTGTAACGGTTGCAAGTGTCATTGGTCCAATACATCCTAATGTATTACTTTGAACATAATAAGTTGTTGCACCAAAAAGAGCAGGTGTTGTATACGTTGTTCCTGTTCCTAGTAAAGTTCCTGATGGTGCATCGTACCATTCATAAACATCTCCCGATGTTCCTGCAGTTAATGATGTTGTCATTCCAAAGCAAACTGTTGCACTAGGAACTACCGGAGCTAGAGGAGTGGGGTTTACAGTAATATCAACTGTCCCCGGCAAACTTAAACATCCTGCTGCAGAAGTTACGGTCACAGAATATGTACCAGTTGCAGCTATTGTCACAGAAGGGATTGAAGGGTTTTGAATAGAAGAAGTAAACGTATTTGGACCGGTCCAACTATATGTTGGTTCGATGGATGTCGTTGATAAATTTAAAGTTGTTCCCGAACAAATTGGTGAAGGTCCGGTTGCTATTGGTGTCGTTGGAATTGGATTGACAGTAATATTTACAGTGCCGGGTAAACTGGAACATCCTGCTGCAGATGTTGCAACTACTGAATACGTTCCAGTGGCAGCCGTTGTTGCAGAAGGAATTGAAGGGTTTTGAAGTAATGATGTAAATGCATTTGGACCAGTCCAACTGAATGTTGGACCAGCAGATGTAGTTGACAAATTTAATGTTGTTCCCGAACAAATTGGTGTAGTTCCTGTTGCTATTGGTGTAGCAGGAGTAGGATTTATTGTAACGGTTGTTGATACAGGAGTTCCAACACATCCCGCCAAAGTCATTGTAACAGAGTATGTTCCTGAATTCGCAACTGTAGCTGATGGTATGGTCGGATTCTGAAGAGCAGAGACAAATCCTCCAGGGCCTGTCCAACTGTATGTTGCACCAACTGTACTAGGCAGGCAACTTAAAGATAAATTGTTCCCAGAACAAATGGGTCCGTTATTGCTTGCTGTTAATGTAGGGACAATGGTTTGAAGAACAACTACTGTATCCGTGCTGGAAAGAGCGGCTCCACATCCTGAGGTTCCTGTTATGGAAGCATAATAGGAAGTGCTGGGTTGACCCGCAGGGGGTGTTACTGTTATTGGTGAACCTGTTCCTACGAATGTATTAGAAGGTAAAACATACCAATTGATAGTATACGTAGCTGCTCCATTTGGAGTAAAACGTTTTGTTTCATTGGTTGTGACCCATTGTGTATTGTTTCTTCCAGGAACTATTACAGCTGCGGTTCCTGTAGCATTGTGTAAACCATGAACAGCATTTCCACTATTCCAAGAAGTACATAAAGGTTTGTTTGCTATTCGCGTTTCAATAATATTAGTAGATTCAAATATTGTAATCTGGCTGGAATATAATGATCCACAAGAAAACATAGGGACATTGCTCCATGAAACTGAAAGTCGTCTGTTGGGTGCAACACCGTATAATGCATATTTTATAGTTCCACCAACTCCTGGATTAATATCTTGCCATGCACCCATGATTGTATTTCTTGGAGCATTTCCTGTTGCGTTTGGAATAGTTGTAGTCACCCAAGTAGAAGTTTCACCAGCTTGAAATCCTAACCAATTATTGGAACCAATAATAAATTGAGTATAAGAATTTCCGTAAAAACAGAACGTAAATCCAATAGGCAATAACCCTGATTGAGAATCATCTGAAAGTGAAACGGATGTTCCTGTTGAATAAGAATCTGGTGTGTAAGCAACTGAGCTTATAGCATAACTCGTAGTAGGTAAACTACCTGGGCCACCAGGAGTCACTATCGCTGTTAAGTTGGCGCTCCCGCCAGAACATATTGTTTGAGTTTCGGGTGAAGCATCAACAATTTGAGAATAAGATACGCCTATTTTTAAAAGAAAAAATAAGGCGAAAATTGATTTTTTTTTCGTGATAATCATTTTCTGAAAAATTATTCAGGGAGGAGAGAGATTATCCTTGAAATTTATGAACTACCTAGTAGATGTAAATTTACTGAAAAAGGTTGCAGCAGAATTGATTTAGAAAAAAAATTTCAAAACATGTTGAAATTTGTCGATGAACGGACTTTAGTTGTCGGTAAGCGGAATTCAGGGGTGTGGAAATTATATTTTTTTCAAAAAACAAGCTTTTAGCCAGCCAACATTTCCATTGGCAATTTTTATTTCTGTCCAGGTACCTAGATCTTGTGTGATTACAGCTTTCGTTCCTTCATGTAAAATAAATAATTTTGTTCCTTTTTCATTTGGAGAGCCTGTCACTGTTGCAGTTGGTGAGGTAATGATTACTTCAACGGAATTAATAGTTAGTTCGTTTTTTTGTTGTGCAATGAAAAATGTGAGTATACATAATATAAAAAAGGTGCTTCCACCAAAGAAACCCAATTTTTTCAATCTGTTTTTAAATGTTAGAAAATACAAACTGATGAGAAGTAAAGAAACGGTGAAAAAAATAATGCACAAAATTGACCATTCTTTTGCACTGAAAATATCGATGATGCTATTTTTCCATTCAGTTAAGAATAGTATAGGGGCCGCTTCAATCTTATCTTCTATTTTTTGATTAGCTATTTTTAAATTTGTGATCAGGTCTTCTTCGTGAGGATTTAATTTTTTTGCTCTTTCATAATTTAAGATCGCAAGGCCAATATTATTTGTTTTGTAATACGCATTGCCTAAATTATAGTATAACTCAGCAGAAGAGAAGTTGTTATTTAGTATGCTTTCATATTGTGTGATTACTTGTTCATAATCGCCTTTAGCATAGCAGCTGTTGGCACTGTCAAATACAATTTTGTTATCATTTGCATTTGATGTAAAGCAAACAAAAAAGGAAACAATAAAAAGAAATATTATTTTATATTTAAACAATTTCATCTTCAATTTTTGTGATTAGTTCAACCGTATTGCTGAAAATATTTTTTAGATCACCGGATACAGATCCTGGAGCATAATGTGCGAATTCACAATTATCCAAAGTGGAAATAAGCTGCTTGATGGTTGTCTCAGATACATTTCTTTCTGTCAGTTTTTCTGATATATGTTCTTTATTGAGATCAGAAACCGGAATATTTAATTTATCACTTATATAACCATATAGAGCCTTGAAAATTTCAATATAAAATAATTCTTTGTTGTTAGATCTTAAATGTTGTTCAGCTAATGATAGTTTCTTTCTAGCCATTTTTGTTGCCTTTCGACTTTTTACTGCAACGATATCTTTATTTTGCTCAATGCTCTTTCTGCGAATAGCAATTAAAAAAAGAAACGCAAATAATGGGCAGAATAAAAGGGAGTAAAATAGGATTGATCCGAAAAAATAGTCGTCTTTTTCTTTCAGAATACTATTTGTTTTTATGTATCGGATGTCATTGCCTAATACCTTTAGCTCTTCTTTTGTATTTGAACCTCCTCCAACAACTGTTGCAGCGTTTCCTTCTCCTTTTTCAACGTGTAACTTAAAATCCGGTGATGGAAGTGTGATATATGCCTTCTTAATAGGATCAAAATAGCTGAAATTAATAGGGTCAATAGTATAATCTCCTTCATGTCTTGGAATTATTAAGTAATCAAAGGTTTTTGTTCCACTTATGCCATTTTCATTTACATTGATATTTTCATTTGTTTTTGCATCGTACGTTTCAAAATCTTCAGGAAAGTTTACTTTTATTGGTTCAATTAATTTAATATTCCCGCTTCCCGAAAGAGATAGTGTAAAGTTTACGGCTTCATTCGCTTTTATTTTATCTTTTGATAGAACAGCCTTATAGGTATAGTTACCTACAGCACCTGAAAAGCTTTCTGGTTTCCCTTCTTCGGGTAAAGCTTGAACATCAATAGTAATTGGCAAACTTTTTAAAGGATACATTATTTCTTCATCAGGTACTCCGAAAAATTGTTCCTGTATGTTCCTTGGTTTTCGATTCGATCTTTGTCGGACTATACATTCAATTTCAAAAGGGTCGATCACGAGTTTTCCTGTGTGTTGAGGTATTAGATAGGTTTTGTATATTTCACCTACTATGTATGTTACTCCGTCAATCGTCTCATGTTTCTGACTTGTTTCTTTTTTATCCTTTATATCTTGAACAAAAAATCCTGCATAGCTTGGCACTTTTGAGAAGTTACGCATTTGCATTTCAACTTTAGTGTATACTTTGAATGTAACATCGATCACTTCACCCAAATATACCTTTGATTTATTTACAACAGTTCTAACGAAAATATTATTGCCGGCTTCCTGACTGGATGGTTTTGTTGGATTTTGTGTAACCGAATTATTGCTAGGATTTCCATTGCTAGCTTTCCCTTTCGAAACTTCCATTATTACAGGGTTCGATAGAATTGTTTTACCACTCGAAATTGCTGTTGCTGATCCAATGGTAAGTTTCCCTTCTTTTTTTGCGATCAAAACATAGGTTAATGAAGAGGATTGAGTTACCGAACCATTAGTAATAGAAGTGCTGGACGATTGAAATGGTCCTTCGGATATTTCGAAATCCGACAAAGGCGGTAATTTAAAATTGGAGCCTGTACCGTTTAAGGAAAACTGAATTTGAAATGGTTCTCCTACCGCAACTTTATTTGTACTAACTGTGGTTGTTAGCTTCTGACCCAACAAAAAATTTGTTAGAAATAAAAGATAAAATAATATGTAAATTGTTTTTTTCATTAAAACTTCATTAAAAAATCAATATTCAATTTTTCAATTTCTAATTTATGTGCTACCAATCTTTTTCAATTTTAACTTTAGAACCCTGCACCTTTCCTTTTTTCATTTTTTCCTGAAGGTTTTTTTCATCGTTTTGCAAGGCTTCTAATAAACGTTTAGCATCTTCTTTCGACATTTGATTTTTTTGCTGTTCTTCTTTTTCTTTATCCTGCTTCTCTTTATCCTGCTTGTTCTTATCCTCTTTGTCTTTCTTATCTTTTTTATCGTCTTTCTTATCCTTTTTGTCGTCTTTTTTATCGTCTTTCTTGTCTTTGTTTTTTTGTTGTTGCTGTTGTTGTTTTAAAAATTGTTGAGCATAAGCCAGATTGTATTGTGTGTCTTTATCATCGGGATTATTTTTTAAAGCATTTTTATATGCATCAACACTTTCCTGATATTTTTTTGACTTCAATAATGAATTACCTAAATTATGAAACGCTTTTGCCAAGGTATCTTTTGAAGTTGCACTATGCGTTAGTAACTGAAATTGGCTCGCTGCCTCTTCATATTTCCCTTGCTTGTAGTAGGCATCTCCTAAATTGAATGAACCTTTATATGAATCTTTGTTTTTATTCAATGCTTTAGAGTATTCTTTTTCTGCATTTTTGTAATCCGATTTTTTATACAATTCGTTCCCATCTTTTATATGCTTTTTTTCAGATTGCGCATAGAACAGTGAAGGCAAAATCAAAGCAAGCAAAAACAAAATGTTTTTTGTACTATGGGTATTCAAAAATATCGTTGCGCTATTTCTTTTCATTTCCGAATAAATTCAATCGTTGGTACAACTTGCTTTTACGCTCAGTCAAAAGAGTTTCAATTAATAACAGCAGGAATGCAATGGCAATGAACCATTGAAATCGATCTTCATAATCACTGTACATTTTACTGTCAAATTGTTTTTTTTCTAACTTTTCAAGGGCGTCCATGATATTATTCAATCCTGTATCAGAATTAGATGCACGAACATAAATACCATTTCCTGCTTTTGCTATTTCCTGCAACATCTGTTCATTTAATTTTGTCACAATTGTGTTACCTTCTTTATCTTTTCTAAAACCTTCACGTACAGTTCCTTTGTATACCGGAATTGGAGCCCCTTCTGCGGATCCCATTCCTATTGTATGAATGGTTATCCCTTTTTCAACAGCTTCTTCAGCAGCATTTACGGCATCTTCTTCATGATCTTCACCATCCGTAATGATAACAATTGCTTTGTTTTTTCCTTCATCTTTTCCGAAGGAGGTCATGGCCATATGGATCGCTTTTCCGATGTCAGTGCCTTGAGTAGGGATTAAATCCGTACTGATACTTTCCAGGAATAATTTAGCTGCAGAATAATCTGTCGTGATAGGAAGTTGAACATAAGCCTCTCCGCCAAAAACAATTATTCCTATCCTGTCGCCTTCTAGTTTATCAATTAATTTCGAAAGTGCCTGTTTTGATTTTTCCAACCGGTTGGGTTGAAGGTCTTCGGCTTTCATGCTGTTTGATACATCTAGGCAGATCATTAGATCCGCTCCTTTGCGTTTTACCTCTTCTAGCTTTGTTCCAACTTGCGGATTTATCAATCCGATAATTAAAAAGATAAAAGCAAGAATATATAAAACAGATTTCAAGGTCCGTTTAGCTTTTGAAAGATCTGGAAACAGATGTTGGATTATTGTGATATCACCAAATGCGTGTAGTGCTTTTTTGCGCCATTTGCTCACGAGCCAAATAACCAAAAAGAACAGTGGTATTAAGCTAAATGCGTATATGAAATATGTATTTTCTAATTGAAACACGTTATGGTATACTTTTAAATATTGTATTTTTTAATATGAATTCGAGTAACAATAATAGTGCTCCCGCAATTGCAAAAGGTAAATAATGTTCTGATTTATTCGTGAAATTTTTCTCCTCAAAAATTGTTTTTTCCAATCTGTCAATTTCCTTATATATCTCTTTTAGTTTTTCATTATCAGTAGCTCTGAAATATTTCCCACCAGTCATGTTTGCGATATCGGTCATTGTTTTTTCGTCAATAACAACATCAGCATATTCGTATGCATAACTTCCATCAGGATAAATTCCTGCAAAAGAGAGTGCTTTCCCTGTTGTGCCCAATCCGATGGTGTATACTCTTACGCCATACGCTTTAGCGATTTCTGCTGCTGTTAATGGTGCGACAGATCCTTGATTGTTTACTCCA
>JAPLDC010000467.1 GCA_026391935.1 Bacteroidota bacterium
TGCAACCAAACTGCCCAATTACGTGAAGTAGAAATTTTGTCTCCTTCTAAATTCAGAAATTCATTTGCAGGAACATTTTCCGGTAAGATATAAGATCCTTCTGCCATTAACATCGCAGGGAAAATAATACAATGAAAAACAATAGTGTCTTTGCCAATAAACTGTACCCGCTTTGTTTCTTTGTCCTTCCACTATTTCTCCCATTCCGGAATTTCACCTGATTTTGTCGTCACCTTTTCTCCGCGTCCTTCTTCTTGATTCTTGATACTTGCTTCCTGATTCTCAAAAAGTTCTTTCGTTGCCGAAATATATCCTATTGGTGCATCAAACCAAACATACAATACTTTTCCTTCAGCTCCGTCCACTGGCACTTTAACGCCCCAGTCTAGATCGCGGGTCATAGCTCTTGGCTGTAATCCTGCATTCAACCAGCTTTTACATTGACCATGCACATTCGATTTCCATTCTTTATGTGAATCGATATAGGCTTCAATCTGAGGCTGCATTTTATCCAAAGGCAAAAACCAATTTTTTGTATTTCTCAGAACTGGCTTTTCACCGCTTAAGGTTGACTTTGGATTTATAAGATCGGTCGCATTTAACGTGCTTCCGCATTTTTCGCATTGATCGCCATAAGCATTTTCGTTTCCGCATTTCGGACACGTACCAACAATATATCTATCCGCAAGGAACTGATTTGCTTTTTCATCAAAATATTGTTCAGTCACTTCTTCCTTAAAGACACCTTTGTCATAAAGCGTTTTGAAAAATTGGGATGCCGTATCGTGATGTGTCTTTGAAGATGTTCGAGAATATATGTCGAAGGAAATTCCAAACTCTTTAAAGGAATCACCCATGATTTTATGGTATTTATCAACTACCTGCTGTGGAGTTATACCTTCTTTTTTAGCCTTTATTGTAATAGGCACGCCATGTTCATCTGAACCACAGATAAATTTTACATCTTTTCCAATTGATCGAAGGTAACGCACATAAATATCTGCAGGTAAATAACAACCGGCCAAGTGACCAATATGAACAGGCCCATTTGCATAAGGCAATGCGGCAGTTACGGTATGTCTTTTATAATTCATTAAAAGTTTAAACTTATATTCTTAAATTGCGGTCAAAGATAAGAATTTGTAACGATTTCTAGATAAAATGACAAGTCCTCCATATTTAAAAAAAGGTGATAAAATTGGCATTGTTGCAACAGCCATAAAAGTATCAGCAAATGAACTGAAATTTGCTATTGAAACACTTACCAGTTGGGGTTTGGAAGTCGTTCTGGGAAAAAATTTATATGCTTCCGAAAATCAATTTTCTGGTTCTGATGAACAACGAACCAGTGATTTTCAAGAAATGTTAGATGATTCATCCATTAAAGCGGTAATAAGTGCTCGTGGCGGATATGGGACCATTCGTATTATTGATAAGTTAGATTTTAGTGGCTTTCAACGCAATCCTAAATGGATTATTGGATATAGCGATATCACTGTGTTGCACTGTCATTTGCAGAATTTGGGATTCGAATCCATTCATGCAACTATGCCTATTAATTTCAAAACAAATGCTGAGGCAACAGAATCCCTTAGAAAATCATTGTTTGGTGAAAATCTCACGTACACAGTTCCTGCTCATCCATTGAATAGAATGGGGGATTC
>JAPLDC010000372.1 GCA_026391935.1 Bacteroidota bacterium
CATTTAAAACTAAAGGCGGTAGAATAGTTTATGATGGCGGAGGAATCGCTCCTGATATTACTGTTGATCCTCAGAAATTCAGTGGTATTCTGGGAAGCCTCATCACTAAAAATCTGATTTTTGATTATGCAACGAAATACCGTATCGCACATGCAAGTATTGCTCCTGCTAAAGAATTTAAAATAACGGATGCGGAGTACGATCAGTTTACGACATTTTTAGTTGATAAAGAGTATGACTATACTACAAAAACCGAAAAAGCATTGGAAGAGTTTCGGAATGATGCAAAAGCAGATAAGTCTATTGATTTGATAGGTCCTGATATTGACGCATTGAAAAATAAGATCATGCATAATAAAAAAGAAGACCTTGTGAAATTCAAACCTGAGATAAAACAATTTTTAGAAGAGGAAATTGCATCGCGGTATTATTTTCAAAATGGCCGACTGGAAGCGTCTTTGAAAGATGACAAAGAGGTTGAAGAAGCGTTGGCATTATTGAGTGATTCTGAAAAATATACAAAAATATTAACGACCATTGGTAAGGCAGATAAACCACTTTATAATCCCGATAAGTTAAAGGACAACAAGAAGACAAAAGAGAATTAATTCAAGTTAAATTTGATAGAAGAACATTCATTTTTATGGATGTTTTTTTATTGCTTTTGATGCAATTTTTTTGAAGGTTTTACGTTGTATTTAAATATGAGAAAATCGCTACTCCCTGAAAAGTATCATTCATATGTTTATGTTTTCGCCATAGTTCTTTTGGTGATAGGGATGCCGACTTCAAAATTTTTGATGAGTGCCTCCCAGATAATTTTATTCTTCAATTGGGCACTTGAAGGAGGATTAAAAAATAAACTTATCGCTTTTAAAAATAATAAAGCCGCACTCATTGTTAGTTCCCTACTCTTGTTGCATATACTGGGTTTATTGTATACATCCGACTTTGTTTATGCTTTTAAAGATATCCGTATAAAAGCTCCGCTTCTGATCTTGCCACTTATTTTATCTACATCAAAACCGATATCGCAAAAGATTGTAGATGTAATTATGAAATTTTTTGTTGCTGCTATTATTAGTGGAACATTTATAAGTGTGTTGATCTTAACCGGAGTTTCCCATCGTGAAATAGTTGATATCCGTAATGTTTCTGTTTTTATTTCACACATCCGGTTTGCTTTACTGATATGTGTCGCGATATTTATTTCAGGTTATTTCTTTTATAATGCTACTCAAAAAGGAATAAAATTATTGTGGGTAGCGATCGGAATTTGGCTGATATATTTTTTATTTTTAGTAGATTCCATAACCGGTCTTGCTGCGCTCTCAATTGCTATTCTTGTGATAGCTGCCTATGCTGTTTTTACATCGGAAAGTAAACTCATAAAATATTCAAGTTTATTCATTGTCTTTTTGATCGGAATTTTGATCTCCTATTTTCTGATGCAGATAAATAATGGAATTGTTGAACCCGAAAAAATTGATTTTTCAAAACTTGAAAAAACTACTTCTCATGGAAATGCCTACGAGCATGATCTAAATAGTAAGTTGACAGAAAACGGACATTATATTTGGATCTATTTTTGTAATAAGGAATTGGAAGAAGCTTGGAGTAAAAGAAGTAAAATTAATTTTGATGAAAAGGATTTGAAGGGAAATAATATTCATTTTACCCTGGTTCGTTTTCTGGCTTCAAAAGGATTAAGAAAAGATGCAGATGCCGTGAATACACTTTCTGATGCTGAAATAAAAGCCATAGAGCGTGGTGTTGTAAATGTGAATTATCAGGATCTTTCAAGTTTACGTGGACGATTGCACCAAATAGCTTGGGAATTAGATCTCTATAAAAAAACCGGAGACCCGAATGGCCATTCACTTACACAACGGTTTGAATTTTGGAAGGCGGCATTTGGAATTATAAAAGAAAATTTGATTTTTGGTGTTGGTACAGGAGATATTCAAAATGCATTTGAACAACAATACGATAAAATAAATTCTCCTCTGTTAAAAGAATGGAGGTTACGTTCACACAACCAGTATTTATCCATAACAGTTGCCTTTGGCATTTTCGGGTTAATATGGTTTTTAATCACACTTTTTTATCCGATGTTTTTGGCAGGAAAAAATGTCGACTATTTATATTGTGCTTTCTTAATCATTACCCTCGTATCCTTTTTAACGGAGGACACTCTTGAGACACAAGCCGGAGTGACATTTTTTGCATTCTTTAATTCCTTCTTTCTTTTTGTATTTAAGAATCTTTCCCCTAAAGGCTCTCCAAAGAAACAAGGAATAACTTCGTAATATTGTTTTTACCAAAACCATTCGTTTAGAGATTCTAAGTATAAAATGAGGTTTATATTTTTGGATTCAGAATTATTACCCATCAATTTTATTTAATCAATTTTATCGGAGTTTCTTCAACTTCTTTGGAGGAGGTGTCCGCTTTTTTGCGGACGGATACGGTTTTTTTCCTAATTTTAGGCAATCAATGTCATACAATCACCCGATACAACAAGTAAAGCGCACAGAAAACACTTCTGCGAAATTTTCTATAATTATTCCGACTTGGAATAATTTAGATTATTTGAAATTATGTATCGGTAGTATCCGAAAAAACTCTACCTACAAACATCAGTTGATTGTCCATATCAACGAGGGAAATGATGGAACACTGGAATGGGTGAAAGAGCAAATAGATATTGATTATACTTTCAGTGAAAAGAATGTTGGTGTTTGTTATGCATTGAATAGCTGTCGCGAATTATTAAGTACAGATTATTTGCTTTACATGAATGACGACATGTATGTTTGTCCGGGTTGGGATAAAGCATTAGCAGATGAAATTGAGAAGATAGGTCATAACAATTTTTTTATTTCAGCTACTTCTATTGAACCAAAGTCGCAAAGTAATTGTATGATCGAAAAAAATTATGGTACTGATCTACATAATTTTGAGGAACAAAAACTATTAGCTGAATATGATTCATTACCAATGAATGATTGGCAAGGAGCTACGTGGCCGCCAAACATTGTCCATAAAAGTATTTGGGATAAAGTAGGAGGTTATAGTGTTGAATTTTCTCCGGGAATGTATTCTGATCCTGATTTTTCAATGAAATTATGGAATGCAGGGATTCGTTTATTTAAGGGCGTAAGCAAAAGCAGAGTGTATCACTTTGGCTCTAAATCAGTAAAGAGAATTACCAAAAACCCCGGCTATCATAAATTTATTTCTAAATGGGGAATGACCTCCAGCACACTTTCTAAATATTATCTTAGAAGAGGACAAAAGTATACAGGTAACTTACCTGAAGCTTCTATTCCTGTATTCGTAAAGTTGAAAAATTTTATTAAGCGTTTGTCTTAATTTTCAGCGACGAGATCAATTATTTTTAAAAAACAGATCTCTTTCATTTCAAAAACAATTTAAATTTCCTTGCTCATTCTTTCAATGGATGCGTTAAATATTAAAGAGAATGTTTCGTCTTTCATGAACTCGGAAAGTTCAGGAATAAATTTTTCTGCTTTTTCTGTTAGTGGAATCATCTTTTTGTGATTTTCTAAATTGTCTGGATCTGTTTTCTGGATGCGGATCACTTCGATAAATTCGTCC
>JAPLDC010000034.1 GCA_026391935.1 Bacteroidota bacterium
CAATCATTGTCGCTTTTGCTGATGCTTTGTCGCCCATCTGATTGATCATTTCGGGAGATGCACCAATAAATTTTATGTTGTGCTCCTCACAGATCTTTGAAAATTTTGCATTCTCAGAAAGAAATCCATAACCAGGATGTATCGCATCAGCATTCGTGATCTCTGCTGCAGAAATAATACTTTGAATATTTAAATAAGATTCTTTACTCGGTGGAGGTCCGATACAAACAGCTTCATCAGCAAATTTTACATGTAATGAATCTTTATCAGCAGTTGAGTAAACAGCCACTGTTTTTATTCCCATTTCTTTACAAGTACGAATGATACGTAATGCAATTTCGCCTCTGTTTGCTATTAATATTTTTTTGAAGATGGTGTCTATTTGAAAATTAAATAATTTGAAAATTTGAAAATTAATGTGAATCGATTTGAAAATAATTAAAGGACTTATTCATTTTCAAATTGAAACATTTCCAAATTATCGAATTAACTAGGATCTACTAAAAATAAGGGTTGATCATACTCAACGGGAGTAGCATCATTAACCAAAACTTTTACGATCTTACCTTTAACTTCTGATTCTATTTCATTGAATAATTTCATCGCCTCAATAATGCAGATAACTTTTCCTGTTGCCACATCATCACCAACGTTTACAAATGCAGGCTTATCAGGAGATGATGAACGATAGAATGTTCCAATCATCGGAGATTTTACTGTAATATATTTTGATTCATCATCACCCTTTTCTACTTTCACTTCAGGTGCTTTTGATTCAGCAACTGGTGCAGATACTTGTTGAGCTACCGGTGCAGATGTCTGGAATGTTGGTTGTGCCGACTGGATATAAACTTGCTCTTTTTTTCCTGCAGGAGTTTTTATAATGATCTTTACATCCTTAGTTTCTAATTCTACTTCGCTTACGCCAGACTTGGCTACAAATTTTATCAAATCTTGAATTTCGTTCAGTTTCATTATTAATTAATTTAAAAATTTATTTATTATTTATTTTACTACATCTATTTAGGAATCAAACTACGAAATTTTGGAATTACATTTTTTTAGTAATTCATACTTTTCGTACAAATCCATATTTCGATAGTTACTTACAGTCATACGCCCATTTCAAATAAATGGCACCCCATGTAAATCCGGCACCAAATGTTGAAATGATAATGTTGTCACCTTTTTTTAATTGCTTTTCATATTCCCACAAACACAATGGAATTGTTCCGGCTGTTGTATTTCCAAATTTCTGGATATTCAACATCACTTTTTCAGAAGATAATCCCATTCGCTCAGCTGTTGCATCTATGATTCTTTTGTTTGCCTGATGCGGCACCAACCATGCTACATCTTCCGATTTTAAATTATTGCGTTCCATAATTTCTGCACTCACATCCGCCATTCCAACAACAGCACGTTTAAATACCGGCTGGCCATCCTGAAATACGTAATGCTCTTTGGCATCAACCGTTTCATGACTTGGTGGTTTTACTGAACCTCCTGCTTTTTGATGTAAATATTTTCTACCTGAACCATCTGCTTTTAAAATAGAATCCTGTAATCCTAATCCTTCAGTATTGGGTTCCAATAAAACACAACCTGCTCCGTCACCAAAAATTATACAGGTCGAACGATCTGTATAATCAATAATTGATGACATCTTATCCGCTCCCACCACAAGAACTTTTTTATGTTTTCCAGTCTCAATAAATTGAGCTCCCGTTGCTAATGCAAAAACAAATCCTGAACATGCTGCCGAAAGATCAAATCCCCAGGCATTTGTTGCTCCTATCTTATCACAAATAACATTAGATGTGGATGGAAATACAAAATCCGGTGTAACTGTGCCGACAATAACTAAGTCAATATCCAATGCTGAGATTCCTCGCTTTTTCAAAAGTAGCTCGATCGCTTTTACACACATATCCGAAGTTCCTAAACCTTCTTCCTTCAATATTCTTCGTTCTTTTATTCCTGTTCGTGTTTCTATCCATTCAGAAGTAGTTGGAAGAAATTTTTCCAATTCAGTATTGGAAAGTACATAGTCAGGAACATATCCGGCAACAGCGGTAATAGCAGCGGTAGTTTTCATTATTGAAATGCTAATTTAATTTTTTCCGCCAAATTTGCTTCTATGATGCTTTTTGTAAGCAAGAGCATATTTTTTACGGCAATATTATTTGAAATCCCATGTCCGATCATTACAGTTGAATTAATTCCCAAGACAGGTGTTCCACCATAATTTTCATAATTGAAACGATCAAAATAATCATCTGAAAGTTTACGTTTTTTTATCATTGTATAAAACGCCTCTGCTTGTTTCAACACTACGTTTCCCGTAAAACCGTCACAAACAGTAACATCTGCGTGGTCGCCAAAAATATCCCGACCTTCAATATTTCCAATAAAATTAAAATCTTTTGAATCTTTCATCAAGCCATACGCTGCTTGAGTTACAAGATTTCCCTTTTCAGGTTCTTCACCAATATTCAATAAAGCAACTTTAGGATTATCTATACCATAAACATATTTGGCAAACAGAGAACCTAAAACACCAAATTGATAAAGCACATCCGGTTTACAATCGGCATTTGAACCAACATCGAGAATAAGTCCGAGGCCGCCATTTTCTTTTGGAAGTAATGATGTGATACAAGGTCGAATCACTCCGGGAACAGCTTTTACGCTAAACATAGAGCCTACAAGCATTGCGCCTGTATTGCCATTGCTGGCAAAGCCATCTAACTTGCCCTCTTTTAAAAGATGAAACCCAACACTAATGCTAGAATTGGGTTTCTGACTGAAAGCTTTAGTAGGGTGCTCACCCATACCAATTATTTCTGTTGTATGTACGATATCAAAATCACTTACCTCAGCACCCTCTTTGATGAGAGCGGTAGTAATCTTTTCTTTATCACCTATCAATACAAGGCGAACTTCTTTGGGTAATTCTTTATAAGCCAAAATTGCTCCAGACACTGTTGCATCCGGTGCATAATCACCGCCCATAATATCTAAACCAATCTTCATAAACTCCTACGAATTACGAATTAATACTAATTTACGAATTCCGAAATTTTTTTTTCGTCCCACATATGCGAGATTCGTATTGCGCAGTATAATCTTATGCAGAAACTTTTTTCTCTACTGCTAATTTTCCTTTGTAGTACCCACACTCTCCGCATACACGGTGATATAATGTTGGCGCTCCACAGTTTGAACATGTTGATAGTGTTGACGCAACTGCTTTGTCTTGACCCCTACGGCTATCTCTTCTACTTCTCGATAATTTTCGCTTTGGATGTGGCATTGTTTATTATTTTTAGAATTGTTGATTTAAAATTTAATTTATTATTCTCTCTTATCTGCTTTTTAACTTTACTCTTGTTTATCGCCTCTAGCTCAATTGAGCTTTATGTTTTTCAAATCGTTCCATCGGGGATCAATTTTCTTTTCTTCTTTTTCTTCCTCTATTATAAAGTCTTCCAACTTTTTTATTACTTCTTTATCACATGTGCTCTTTCCTTTTTTATCCAATGGATGAACACGTTTACTTGGTAATGAAAGTGTGATGTATTCGTAAATATATTGTGACAAATCCAATTCATGTTCATTTGCCGCAATGGTAATAATATCATCATCCTCATTTCCTGTATCATTCCCGCCAACTTTAACGATCAACTTTTGTAAACCCTTTATGGCAAGATCAAATTCTCCTGTACAAAGATCACATTCCGCTTTCACCGTTCCACTTATCTCAAACTCTAAAACCATCATTTGCGATTGTTTTAATAACTTTAGATCTATGATGATATCCCCTCGTTTTATCTCGGAATATTCAAAATCTTTAAAGAACGAATCCCCTACTTCAAACTTAAATTCATGTAAGCCTATACCTAACCCTACAAACTGAATGACGTACTCTTTTCTGGTCGGCATTTTTTCTAAGTTTTTAAGAAAGACGGCAAAGGTAAAAACTTCTGCCTTAATTCAAAGCATTGTTTGAAATTAATTTCGAAGCAATTTTACCCTTTTTTATGCAAAAATCGGATAAAAAAAGACTTTTTATCCGATTTTCATCTATAAATTACCGTTTTTTGATGACAAAAATATCTATCGCTCCCTTTTAATAGGATTAACCTTTAACGGGTTTGAAGTGATCTCTTTATATAGTTTTCTTACCTTATATATATCGATGGCAGCATATATTGCCCTGCGGAATGACTCTTCTGACGCTAAGTTCTTTCCGGCAATATCATAGGCCGTTCCATGATCCGGAGAAGTTCTTACGATCGGCAGCCCGGCTGTAAAATTTACTCCTGAATTAAAAGCAATGGTCTTAAATGGAATTAATCCCTGATCGTGATACATCGCCAATACAGCATCGAAATTCTTATACGCCTCGTTTCCAAAAAATCCATCAGCAGAATAAGGACCATAAGCCAACATCCCTTCTTCCTTCATCTGATTGATAGCCGGAATAATGATATTTTTTTCCTCGTCACCAATTACCCCATTATCTCCGGCGTGAGGATTTAATCCTAAAACCGCAATTTTTGGCTTCCGGATCTCAAAATCCTGGATCAGAGATTGGTTTAATGTTCTTAGCTTTTTTACAATCTTTTCCTGAGTTAATTCCTGAGCTACGCGTGTCACAGGGATATGACCTGTCACAACTGCCACCCTCAGCGTATTGCTTATCAGAAACATCAAACTGTTGCCATCACCGAATTTATCATCTAAATATTCGGTATGACCCGGAAATTTAAAATCTTCAGATTGAATATTCTCCTTATTAATAGGTGCCGTTACTAAAACATCTACTTTCCCTTGTGCTAAGGCATAAGCTGCTGCTTCCAGCGATTTGAATGCATACTTCCCTCCCGCATCGGTTTGTTTACCCAACTCTATACTCACCTCTTCTTCATATACATTGATGAGATTCGCCCGCTTGTGATTGATCTCCGAAACATCCTTGATCTGATTAAAACTAAAATCTTCAATGTTCAGTGCCTTACGATGAAAGCTTGCTGTTTTCATCGAACTGAAAACAACAGGTGTGCATATTTCCAACATCTGAGGATCAAGAAATGTCTTGATGATCACTTCCATTCCAATTCCATTTATATCACCTTGTGAAATTCCAACAATTATTTTTTCGTCTGACATTTTTTAAAAGTTTAAAGTTCAACGTTTAAAGTTTGAAAGTGCTAAAACAAATTCAACTTAATAGCCTAAACTTAATAAGAAAACAAAGGTAAATTTTAATTGATTGTATATGTAAAAAAAATAAAGTTCTGTAACAAGCTCCAAACAAAATTTTAAACTTTCTTACTTTGAACTTTCTTACTTTGAACATTGAACTTATTTACTCTTCCACCCAACCAATAATATCACTTAGGGAAGACACATCCAAAGATGTCCATTTTTTTGTAGTAGTATTCCAAACCACCACTCCTTGCGGATAACGGTCGGTACCCATCACGATATCATTTTGAAATGCCGCATACCCGACAGTCGTCTTTGCATTATCCAAACGGCACCACTTTTTTCCCGCTTCAGCAGATTCATATTTTATAGTTCTTCCATACTTTGGATTTTCATCCGATTCAACAAAAAACTTATTTCCTACCGACTCAAATAATTCCTTCGCGACTATTTTATTTTTCAAGTCGATCTCAAACCTGCCTTTACCACAGGAATAAAAAATAAGCCCTTCTGTATTCATCTCAAAAAATGCGCTTTCTGCAGTAGCAGGTATCTCCGCAATCTCGCCAATTTTTTCTACTGTTTTGTTAATGTTCACTCTATATATAACTGCAGAATGTTGATTTTTCGAAAAGTTCGCATATAAAAAAGAACTGTTGTCCAGCCAAAAAATAGGGAATTTACGTTTTACGTCATCTCCTAAAAGGGGTTGAGATTCACCAAATCCAGCATCCTTAACCAACACATCTTGCTTACCACTTACTGCATATGCCGAAATACTGAAAGGTAAAGTTGTTTCATCTACTTCCACATCGGGCCGTGGCAAAGGGTTGTAGTTTGCATTTTCTACCTTACCAAATTTTTCCGTTTTTAAATTCAATACTGAATAATACTTCCCTTTTAAAATATCGTTCGTATGAAAAATAATACTGTCGCCACTAAAGGCTACAAAGTCACTGCGTTCTTCCACCAATAGTTTTTTGGTTTTAATGTCAATTACATTTCCAATACCTGTTACCACATATCTGTTTCTGTAAATTCTATTCTTACCTAAATCGAAACGTACGTAGTTTCCTTTTATACCAGCCTTTTGGGTAGGAAGGGTGATCACAGTCTCTTTGGAGACCATCGCACCATCAACAAAAACATAATTGATTAGATTCTGCAAATGATTTACTGCAGCATTATCATCGTACTCCGCAACTAAAAGTGAAACTCTTTTTTGAGGCATGTGGAATGCTGCAAAAAGAAGAAGAAAAAAAATGAGAAAAGAAAATTTTACAAGTCTCATTCAGGAACGTTTATGCATTATTTTTAAAATAGTCGAACAACAATCTTACTCCAACTCCTGTGCCGCCTTTTACTCTGTAATTATCCTTGGCAGTCAAAAAAGCCGGTCCGGCGATATCAAGGTGCATCCATGGATATTTTGTATAGCGAGCTAAAAATTTTCCTGCTGTGATGCTTCCTGCATACGGACCACCGATATTTTTCATATCCGCGATATCCGATTTTATCAGCTCATCATAATCATCCCAGAAAGGCATTTCTGCCAACCGTTCAAATACTGAATTACCACTTTGTTTTAATTTATTTTTTGTGCGCTCATCAGCAGTACCCATTGCCACAATGCCTGAAGTCCCGATCGCAGCGACCGCTGCTCCTGTTAATGTTGCCAGATCGATCACTAATTTCGGATCGTATTTTTGTGCGTATGACAAAGCATCCGCAAGTATCATTCTTCCTTCTGCATCTGCATTCAACATCTCAACAGTCATTCCATTATGCATCGTGATCACATCACCTGGAACATAGGCATTTCCACCCGGACGGTTATCTGTTGCCGGCACCAAACCAATCACATAAACAGGTAATTTTGATTTCGCGATCGCATACATTGTTCCTGCAACAGCTGCAGAACCCGCCATGTCGCACTTCATCATATCCATACTATTCGGAGTAGGCTTTAAACTCAAGCCTCCCGTATCATAAACAACACCCTTACCAACCAAAATAATCGGTTGTTTATTTTTTGCATTGCGGGGTTTATATTCCATGATGCTAAAAGTAGGAGGCTCTACACTTCCCATATTCACAGATAATAATCCACCCATCTTTAATGCTTTGATCTTTTCTTTGTTGAAAACCTCCACATTAAATCCTGCCTCTTTACCAAGCTTTTGAAACTCTTTGGAAAGTTGAGTGGCCGTTAAAAAGTTAACAGGCTCATTCACCAATGTGCGTGAGATACACGTTGCTTCCACAACAATGTTCAATTCTTCTATTTGTTTTGGAGAGACCCCTTTAGATACTACTGTTATTGATTTTAACGAATAGGCTTCTTTGTCCTTATCTTTTTTATACTTCAGGAACTGATAGTTGGTCAATGCTAAACCTTCAGCGAAAGCAAGCGTTTCAACAACTTTTCCTTCTGCATCCAACACAGAAATAGTTTCAATTTTTGCATCCGTGATCCAAGTATGTATTGTACTTGCCGCCTTCCGCAGAAGTTCAACAGTTTGATATTTTTCCTTTTTCACATCGATCAACTGAACGATCACCAAGCGGTGCAGCTGATTGATGCATACAGCCTTTTTATCTTTTATTTTTATTTCATTCTTGATGAAATCGATTTCAGGTTTTGTTAAACCATAGTTATTAAAACTATTATTCTTACCACACAACAAAACAACACTATCATTGTTATTTATTGAAGATTTTTTGGAGATATTCGTCATATAATTTCTACTTTTGAGAAAGTAAATGTAGTAAAAGAATTTTCAATTTCCGAACGATAAAAAGAGCTCTTGAAAAGCGCTACAAAAAACACGAAAAACAGTATGAATACAGAGCAATTATTGAAGCGGGCATTGAATTTCGAGTTTCTGTCGCAAGAAGAAGGTGTTTATCTGTTTAAACACGCTCCCACTGCCGAATTGATATTTGTCGCAAACGAACTCCGGAAGATCCAAAAACCCGATTCGCTCCCAAGCAATGGCAAGCCCGGCAAGATAACCTGGCAAATTGATCGGAACGTGAACACTACCAACGTTTGTATTGCCAATTGCAAATTCTGCAATTTCTACCGTATTCCAGGCCACTCAGAATCCTATGTCACAGACATTGAAACCTATAAAAAGAAGATCGAGGAAACCCTTAGATTTGGTGGCGACCAGCTATTATTGCAAGGAGGACATCATCCCGAATTAGGATTGAAATTTTATGTGGATACCTTCAAATCGATAAAGAAATTATTCCCGACAATTAAACTTCACACGCTGGGACCACCTGAAGTGGCGCACATCACCAAGCTTGAAAAGTCAACACATATAGAAGTATTAAAGGCATTGAAAGAAGCCGGAATGGATAGTTTACCGGGTGCCGGAGCTGAGATCCTCAACGACCGCGTTAGAAGATTAATCTCCAAAGGGAAATGTACCGGCCGCGAATGGCTTGACGTAATGCGTGCTGCACACCAACTGGACATCACCACATCTGCAACAATGATGTTCGGACATATCGAAACGATAGAAGAACGGTTTGAACATTTAGTGCTGATCCGCGAGGTACAAAGTGAAAAACCTAAAAATGCAAAAGGATTCCTGGCCTTTATCGCCTGGCCTTTCATGGATGACGGCACATTGTTAAAACGACATAAAGGAATAAAAAATAATGTGAGTGGCGACGAATACATCCGGATGGTGGCAATGAGCCGCATCATGTTACCAAATATCCTCAACATTCAGGCAAGTTGGTTAACAGTAGGAAAAGATGTTGCGCAACTGTGTTTACACGCCGGAGCGAATGATTTTGGAAGTATCATGTTGGAAGAAAATGTAGTTTCCGCTGCAGGTGCTCCACACCGTTTTACTGCAAAAGGAATTCAGGATGCCATTACAGAGGCTGGATTCGAGCCACAATTACGTACACAACAATATGAATACCGTGAATTACCTTCAAATATGATCGAACAAGTTATCACTTATTAATTTTTTTCTGCATGATCAAAAAATACGCCTTTAAAACCATTTGTCTTTTCGTAACAATTTCTGTTTTTTCAAGTTGTAAAAAAGATTATACCTGCACTTGCACCGATCCGAGTGGAAACAAAGAAGTCGTTTTCACACAAAAAACCACCGAAGGAAAAGCATCGTCTCAATGTGACGAATATTATAATAACCATTACGGGAATGTACCCTGGAACCAAACAAGTTGCTCTATCTATTAGTCAGCTATTATAAATTGTCTCCCTTTTTAACTACTTGAAAATGATTTTAGGTATTAGATTATCGGGGATAGTTTTGCTTTACGCATTTTAATGCGCTAATTTTATATGAAATAAGAATTCATGAAATGCAAATTGTTCTTGTCTATCCTTCAAACAAAAATAAAATGACTAAAAGGTTCATTTATTCTCTGCTTTTTATTTTTTTAGCAAATACTAGTTTAGCCACACATAATATGGCAGGAGATATCACATACAAGTATATCGGAACCCTTACTAATCCGTATAGATATCAAATTACTGTTAAAACATATACAAAATGGATCATTGGATCAAGTAATACCGATCGTTGCACAATAGTGGTTTATTTTGGTGATGGGGATAGTGCTACCGCTCCACGTGTCAACGGTCCAAGTTTTGACTGCCCAACGGCTGATGGAGTAGTTATAGGAGGCTGTTCCGGAAATGTAAAAAAGAATATTTACGAAACAATACACGACTATCCGGGAAACGGGCTGTATACAATTTCCATGGAAGACCCGAACAGAAGTGCGGGTATCTGTAATATTCCGTCCTCTGAAAACACCTCCTTTTCATTAGAAGCCGAATTAACTATCAACCCTTTTTTTGGAAATAATAGTGGCCCGGTTTTCAACCAGGTACCAATCCTTTGCGACACAATTGGTATTATCGGTTATTATAATCCTTTGGCAGTTGACTCAGATGGTGACAGTTTATTTTATGAATTTATTACCCCTTTAGCAAATGGAGGATTCGTTTCTTCCTATACTCTTCCTTATGCAAACAACACATTTACTATTGATACAGGAACCGTAACTTGGAATACCCCGGCAGCGATTTGTCAATACATTTTTGATATCAGAATCACAGAATGGAGAAATATCGCTGGCACCTATTATTCTATTGGAAAAACGATACAAGAAGTTTCAAGTATTGTAACTCCATACTTAGGCGTTCTTGATATTTATTCTCAAAATACTTCTGTGACCATTTTCCCAAACCCTTCCAATGGCTTGATAAATTTGACAATTGAAAATGGATTAACAAATCAGCAATACCAAATCACTATATGTAATTCCATTGGGCAAATCGTAAAAACAATTGATATCACTACCAATTCATCCCTAATCGTTGAAAGTGAGCTTGCTCCGGGCATTTATTTTTATTCTCTTTCAAATAAATACCTCTTACTAAACAAGGGGAAATTTGTGATTTTAAATGCATCTGTGAAATAAAATCCGTAATTTAGAGTTCTATTTTATTGATGAAATAGTTGTTAATGAAAAAGTTTCTACTTTCTGTAATTGTTCTATTGATTGGTTTTTCCAATGCCTTTGCTACACACAATCGTGCCGGGGAAATTACGTATGAATATATTGGAGATGCCGCTCACCCTTACAAATACCGCATCACAGTCACTACTTACACAAAATACATTATCGGAGCGAGTAATACCGACCGTTGCGACCTGGTAGTTTATTTTGGTGACGGTGATAGTGCTACCGCTCCCCGCGTTAACGGACCAAGTATCGATTGTGCCACCGCTGATGGAGTGATGATCGCCTCCTCTACCAGAAAAAATATTTATATCACCGAACATAATTATGCAGGACCTTTTACCTACTATATCACCGTTGAGGATCCAAACAGAAATTCAGGTATCTGTAATATCCCCGACTCTGAAAATGCCTCTTTCTTTTTAAGAAGTGAATTGATCATTAATAATTTTTTAGGCCCTAATACATCACCGACTCTTCTTAATCCGCCGATTGACGATGCTTGTGTCGGTGTTTGTTTTGAACATAATCCCGGTGCATATGATGTTGATGGCGATAGTTTATCCTACAGCCTTACTGCCTGCTATGCTAATGGCGCTCCCATTTTATTATGGACTTACCCGCCAAATATGAATGCGAGTAGCATCGACCCCTTAAAAGGTGATCTTGTTTGGTGTGTCCCTCCTGCAATTTGTCAATATAACGTTGCTATCCTCATAAAAGAATACCGCAGATTACCGGGGACAAGCATTCGTTACTATATTGGTTCCATTTTGCGCGACATGCAGATCACTGTTGGGTCTTGTGCAAACACTCCTCCTGAAATAATAAATCTGAACGATACATGTGTCGTTGCAGGAAGCAATTTAAATTTCAATGTAACAGCTACCGATGCGCAAGCAAATCCTTTAACATTAACAGCCACCGGAGGTCCTTTATTGTCGAGCTTCACGCCACCTGCTACCTTTTCTGCTGTTTCAGGAATTGGTACTGCAAGCGGTGTTTTTAACTGGACCCCTAGTTGTACTGAGGTTCAATTATTGCCTTATCTCGTAACCTTCAAGGCAACCGATGGCGACCTTACAACGCCTTTAGTAAATTTCGAAACAGTATTTATTACTGTCATTGCTCCTGCTGTAACTGGATTAACAGCCACACCAAGCGGTGCAAGTATTATTCTTAATTGGAACAACGCGATCTGCAATACCTTGGGAAGCAATCCGCTGATAAATTATTATGTCTACCGTAAAAACATTTGCGACCCTTGGACCCCAGGTCCTTGCGAAACAGGTGTTCCCGGCTACACAGGCTATACATTGATCGGAACCACAAATTACAATGTGATAACGTTCACAGATGATAATGGCGGAGCCGGACTGACCAACGGAGTGCAATATTCTTACATCGTTGTTGCTCACTATGTTGATGGCTCTAACAGTATCGCCTCACAACATGTATGTGCTGAATTGGTGCGTGATGTACCTATCATGACCAATGTGAGTGTAATGACAACATCCCCAACTTCCGGTTCTATCTGGACACATTGGGTTAAACCAATTGGCAGCAACACTAATTTAGATACAATAATAAATCCTCCGCCATACGAATACCGTTTGATGCGTGCTACCGGATTCAATCCGCCTGCCGCAGCTTTCGCATTTGAAACATCCTACACCTATCCTAGTTATTGGCAAATGACGGATACCGGCTTTGTAAGTACAGCCCTTAATACCACCGGCACTCCATACACTTACCGTGTTGATTTTTATTCAAACGGATTATTAAAAGGCTCAACGCAAACAGCCAGTTCCGTATTTTTATCCTCTACTCCGGGTGATAAAAAAGTGAATTTATCCTGGCAACATTTTGTGCCATGGCATAATTACATGTATCACATTTATAGGGAAACAGCTCCCGGCTCAACCATTTTCAATTTCATTGATAGCACATCTGCCTTAACCTATTCCGATACAGGTCTCGTGAATGAAGTAGAATATTGTTATAAAATTTTAAGCATTGGTGAATATTCAGATACAACATTGCCAAAACCATTGCGTAATTATTCGCAAATAAAATGTGAGACTCCGGTAGATCTTATACCACCGTGCCAACCTACATTTGATGTGGTTACTACTTGTGATGTTATTCAAAATACCATTACTTGGGTTAACCCGAATACCTACTGTTTCAGCACCACAGATATGAGTTTAACGAGTTACACCTTACCTATCTACCTTTATGATGGTATTCCGTCCATTGCAGGATGCTATGCTGTAACTGCTGTCGATTCTGCAATTATTCCGAATGAAAGTCCGATCGTAAATAAAATATGTGTCGACAATTGTCCTGATTATGAATTGCCAAATGTATTCACTCCAAACCTTGACGGCAAAAATGATCTTTTTACTCCTCTTCCAAATTGGCGTTTTGTAAAAGATGTAGACATCAAAATATACGACCGTTGGGGATTGCTGATGTTCGCAACTGACGACCCGTTTGTTTTGTGGGATGGAACAAATCAGGAAAACAAAAAAGAATGTTCAGATGGAACTTATTTTTATGTTTGTGTTGTGAATGAAATCCGGATCGATGGAATTCAACCTCGTGTATTAAAAGGTTTTGTTCAACTGATCAGAGAAGGAAAAAATCCAGATAAATAAAATATGTTTTCAGGAATCGTAGAAAGCTTAGGAGAAGTTACCGCTATCCAAAAAGAACAAGGCAATTTGCACCTTACTGTAAAATCGCCTTTCACCAACGAACTTAAGATCGATCAAAGTGTTGCTCACAATGGCGTTTGCATGACCATTGTGGATATAAAAAATGACAGTTATACTGTTACTGCAATTGGCGAAACACTTTCAAAATCTAATATCGGTTTGCTCAACATCGGTGATAAAATAAATTTAGAACGTTGTTTGATGGTTGGTGACCGGCTTGACGGGCACATCGTTCAAGGACATGTGGATCAAACAGCTGTTTGCAAAAAGGTGGAAGAAACAAATGGAAGCTGGATGTTCACGTTCGAATACGATGCTTCACAAAACAATGTGACAGTAGAAAAAGGCTCTGTTTGTGTTAATGGTGTAAGCCTGACAGTGGTGAACTCCCAGGATAATTCCTTTTCAGTTTGTATCATCCCCTACACTTTTGAAAATACTAATTTCCATTCGTTTAAATCCGGCTCAATTGTAAACATCGAATTCGATATTCTCGGAAAATACATTTCCAGATTGATGAAAAAATAATTCATAAAAAAAGCGTATCCAGGATGATGGAAACGCTTTTTTTTTGAATGTTATAGAATTATTAAAACACCTGACTCGCCACTCTTCTTGTCACTTCAGATGTTCCCATCGTATAATAATGTAAACATGGAACATTTGCCCGTATCAATTCTTTTGATTGATCGATACACCATTCAATACCTACTTCACGAACCTCTGCATCCGATTTACATTTTAATATCTGCTCCAACAAAGCCTGAGGCACATCTATCTTAAAGATCTTGGCTAATACGGTCGCTTGCTTTTTAGTAGTGATAATTTTTAATCCCGGTATAATCGGAACATTGATATTTTGTTCCCTGCATTTTTTAACGTATTCAAAATATTGCGAATTATCAAAAAACATTTGCGTTACAATATACTCAGAACCTGCATCAATCTTCGATTTCAGATGCAACATGTCGGATATCATATTGGGCGCTTCAAAATGTTTTTCAGGATAACCTGCTACACCGATACAAAAATTTGTGGGTGCAACATCCGCTAATTCTTCATCAATATATTTTCCCTTATTCATATTTCCGATCTGTTTTACAAGATCTATCGCGTATGCATGTCCGCCCGGCTCCGGAATAAACTCAGGTTCACTTTTAATTGAATCGCCACGCAATGCCAGCACGTTATCTATCCCTAAAAATTGAAGATCGATCAAGGCATTCTCCGTTTCTTCCTTACTGAAACCACCACAAATAATATGAGGTACCGCATCCACATGATATTTATTCATGATGGCAGCACAGATCCCAACAGTTCCGGGACGCTTACGGATACTCACTTTTTCAAGATATCCTCCTTCACGCTTTTTATATAAATATTCTTCACGATGATACGTTACATCCACAAATGATGGTTTAAATTCCATCAATGGATCTATGCCATCAAAAATGGATTGAATGCTTTTGCCTTTTAGTGGTGGAAGTATCTCAATGGAGAAAAGTGTTGACTTCGATTGCTTGATGTGTTCGGTAACTTTCATAAAAATGTAATTGCAGATCTATCTGCCGACAAGTTAATTTTAATTGCGGGTGCAAAGTAACGGCATGAGGAATGAAAAACCAAATTAATATCGCTATTGATATTATTGGTGAACAAACGATTAATAAAATACATCAACGAATGCTGTGTCCCCAGAGTTGACAGTTGCAGAGTCTTCACCATAAAAAGTATATATAATTTTTTGATAAGGACAAACTTTAAATGTTACAAGCGTATCAGTATTTGTATCATATGTTTTAAAGTTATTTCCACCCACAACATAATACCAATGCAAGTCGGTCATACTTGGACCCCCAACGATATCTTTTATATGCATAGTAATATAGCCATCTTCAACTGAATTAATATTGGATATTGTTATCGTATCATTTTCAATGAGTTGGTATCCTTTGAATTTAAAAAAGCCACAGATGTTACCAGTGTATGCATTAACATAAACATCAGCAGAATCAGCAGGTTTTCCCGTTTCCCAACCGTCGCCATATGGAGTGCCTTCCCACCATCCTACTTTTCTAACATACATCCCTGTTGCATCTGTACTATCATTTGGAGACAGAGAATAACCCTTAAATGGCCAATCAGAATCATATACTTTTGCGTTGACGATTGGCATTCCCGTAATCGAATCAAGAACATAACCTTTTACATAAGCAAAATGCATATACATCCCTGCACCACATTTAGGACAACCGTCCTTCTCTTTTTTACAAGAAGAAAAAATTGCTGCTGATATAAGAAAATAGAAAAATATTTTTCTCATAATAATGGTATTCACTAATAAAATTAAGCCTTTTCTATCTATTTAACAAATAAACCCTTAGGAAAGAGTTAAGCAACAATTGACTATGCGCTAACTATCACAAAAAAGTAGTAAATTCGCAATCCTTTAGAAAGAAAAAACAGTAAATGGAGAACATCAGAAATTTTTGCATCATTGCCCATATCGATCATGGAAAGAGTACCCTTGCCGATCGTCTTTTAGAATACACGAATACCATCAGCAAACGTGATATGCAAGCGCAGGTCCTTGATGACATGGAGTTAGAGAAGGAACGCGGTATCACTATAAAGAGCCATGCTATTCAAATGGATTACGAATTGAATGGCAAAAAGTATGTTTTGAATTTAATTGATACGCCCGGTCACGTTGATTTTTCATATGAAGTTTCCCGCTCTATCGCTGCCTGTGAAGGCGCTTTATTAATTGTTGATGCAGCACAAGGTATACAGGCACAAACGATTTCAAATTTATATCTCGCGCTGGGCAATGACCTGGAGATCATTCCGATCTTAAATAAAATTGACCTTCCAAGCGCTGAGCCTGAAGCAGTAAAAGATCAGATCGTTGAATTATTAGGTTGCAAACGCGAAGAAATCCTTTCCGCTTCCGGTAAAACCGGACTCGGGGTTCATGATATTTTAGAAGCTATTGTTGCCAGAATCCCGGCTCCGAAAGGTAACCCTACCGGTCCGCTTCAAGCATTGATCTTCGACTCGGTCTACAATTCATTCCGAGGAATTATCGCCTATTTTAAAGTAACAAACGGAACAATAAAGAAAGGCGATAAAGTAAAATTTTAGAGCCACGAAACGAAGTAAAGACGGGCGATGTAGGATATATCATTTCAGGAATAAAAGATGCTAGAGAAGTAAAAGTTGGTGACACCATTACCACCGTTGCTAATCCGTGTGAAGGCGGAATACAAGGTTTTGAAGAGGTGAAACCAATGGTGTTTGCAGGTATTTACCCTGTTGATACAGAAGATTTTGAAGAGTTGCGTTATTCAATGGAGAAACTCCAGTTGAACGATGCTTCCCTCACCTGGGAGCCGGAATCATCTGCTGCACTAGGCTTTGGATTCCGCTGCGGTTTCTTAGGAATGCTGCACATGGAGATTATTCAGGAACGGCTGGAGCGTGAATTTAACATGACTGTTATTACAACGGTTCCCAACGTGTCGTATCACGCATACGATACAAAAAACGAATTATTGGTAGTGAACAATCCTTCCGATTTACCCGATCCAAGTAGATTGGATAGAGTGGAAGAGCCGTATATCAAAGCGCAGGTCATCACAAAATCGGAATACGTAGGAAATATTATGAGCCTGTGTATCGGCAAACGAGGGATCATTACCAACCAGGTTTATTTAACCACCGACCGTGTTGAACTCATGTTTGATATGCCACTTGGCGAAATTGTATTCGACTTTTATGATCGTCTGAAAACAATCTCCAAAGGGTACGCTTCTTTCGATTATCAGCCATTGGATTACCGTCAAAGTTATCTGGTGAAACTGGATATCTTATTGAACGCCGAACCTGTTGATGCTCTGTCATCATTGATTCACCGGGACAATGCGTATGAGTTCGGCAAGAAAATGTGTGAGAAATTAAAAGAATTAATTCCACGCCAACAATTTGAGATCCCTATTCAAGCAGCCATCGGAGCTAAAATAATTGCCCGTGAAACCATCAAAGCGATGCGGAAAGATGTTACTGCAAAATGTTATGGTGGTGACATTTCCCGTAAACGTAAACTTCTTGAAAAACAAAAAGAAGGTAAGAAACGGATGCGTTCTGTTGGTAGCGTAGAAATTCCTCAAAGTGCGTTTATGGCAGTGTTGAAGTTGAACGACTAGATCTTTCATTCAATTTTCGGGCCTTCCCTTTCAGGTCGGGCTATACGCTTCAATCTTTTTTCGTTCCTAAAAAAGGATTTCCGCTGCTATCCCTAAGGCGAATCTGCAAGCACATAAATCAGTGCCTAGCCCCGATTGTAACGAAAATCCTTTACCGCTTTTCGCGGAAAGATGAAGTGAAAAGCGGGTGAATGTTTGTTACGGAGAAAAATGATTTTGCTCCAAAACCATGAAACGGCATTCATATATCCCAAAAATATTCGCTTTTTCTTGAAAAATAAAAAATTCCAAAAATCCCTGTAACTTTACATTTAGTTAGTCGTCATAAACCTGAAAACGACCAAAAAAACGCTACAATGACTGTCGAAGAATTCAACAAAACAGTTGATTTACATGCAGATAATCTTTACCGGTTTATCCTTAAAAATATTAAGGATTCGGAGAAAGCACGCGATATTGTGCAGGATACATATGAGAAAATGTGGCTGAAAGTTTCGGACGTAGAAAGCACAAATGCCAAATCGTATATGTTCACTACCGCTTATCGCACCATGATCGACAGGATCAGAAGGGATAAAAAACAAGGCGACATGACGGAAGCGAAAATGAATACACTGAGTTCCAGTCGCCAATACAGCGACCTTAAAGAAATATTGAACGAAGCATTAAATAAGTTACCGGAAATTCAGCGTTCTGTTATTTTATTACGTGACTATGAAGGTTACAATTATGCTGAAATTGGTGAAATAACAGGACTTACCGAATCGCAAGTGAAGGTTTATATTTTCAGAGCAAGAGGAGCATTGAAAAATTATATTGGTGCAATGGAAAATGTGATATAAAGAAACAAAACGTATACCTTCCAAAAGAGGAGAATAAAATAAAATGAATATTAACAAAAATAACTACGAAGCTTTTTTCCTTGATTACCACGAAGGAAATCTTTCACCGCTACAGGTGGCTGACTTGTTATTGTTTGTTGAACAACATCCCGAATTGAGAGAAGAATTTGAAAGCTTCGAAAATGTAACGCTTGATGATTTGTCAACCATTTCTTTCGGAGATAAATCAAGTTTAAAAAAAGAAATAAACATTAATAACAAAGACGAATATTTTATCCGTTCTATAGAAAACATCTTAACTACTGAAGAAAAAGGCTTAGTAGAAAATTTCATTAAACAACATCCCCAATATTTACCTGAATTTGAATTGTTTCAAAAAACAAAATTGTCTGCTGACACTTCAATCGTTTTCGAAAATAAAGAATTCTTAAAACGAAGCCTCTCTCCAGCCCTCTCCAAAGGAGAAGGAGTTGTTCCCGAATTACAAAAGTGGAACGACTTGCTTATCGCTTCGATTGAAGGATTATTAAGCAAACAAGAAACGACTTTGCTGGATCAGCAAATATCCGTTGACGCTGAGATGCAGCATAATTATAATTTATACAAAAAAACAAAACTTGTTGCAGATGTATCGGTTGTATATGAAAACAAAGAAGAATTAAAACGTAAGGAGAGAAAGATCATTCCGTTCTATTACTACGTTGCCGCTGCAGCATCAACATTATTATTAGTTGGCTTATTCTTCATTTATAAGGGCAAAAACACTGTTGACCAAAACTTTGCAGATAAAAATAATAGAATAGAAACAATTCAAAAAGAAAGTAATGGAACCTCAAATGAAGTAATTAAAAATTCTTCAATCACTCCAATTCAAACAGCAGCAGTAGTTACCTGCATTGGCAATCAATACTGAGAAAAAAAACACAAACAGAACAGGAACTGAATACCTTTCTTTAAAAGAATTAGCTGCTGAAAAGATTAAGGAAAAAACATTGGATGACCAAACACTTGCTATGCAAAAAAAGAATGGACGCGCTAAACGATTTACAGGGTGGGATCTCGCTCAGATTGTTACCAAAGGAATAAGCAAAATAACCGGCCGTGATGTAGAGGTAAAACCTACTTATAATGATGAAGGTGATGTTACTGCATATGCCCTAGGTGGCGGATTTCAGGTGTCAAGAGGAAAATAAAATTATTTATAACTAAAATTTACTCCAACTACTTCATCCGCAACTGAGAAGTGGATTAACATATATTTCAAATCACTTCTTTCTATACTGTTGTCGATCCTGATCTCGGTCATTAATGTTGTAATATTTGAATTGATCTCCACCCTGCACGCATATGATTTTGGAAATTTTTCAATATACCAGCCAAGTCGTTTTGTAGGATCAACCACTATATTTTCGTTTTCAGAAATAATTTGAAATGGACTGGAATGGTCCAGTTTAATTTCAGTAATCCATCCTTTATTTTTATTTTGATCAAAATTGAATTTTACATTATCAAGCTTAAATGCTTGATGGCTATACTCAAGACTCGTATCATAAATAAAATCATACAGCTCTCCCTTATGATAATATAATAAGGTATCGATATTTAGCATCATAGAAAATGGCCTACCATTTCCTTTAACCACAAAATTATCAAGGTTCATCTTATCAAACACACAGGTTCCATTTTCCAAACGAATCGCTCTTTGTTTATCCTCGGCTTTCATTTTATCTAGATTGGTCAATCCCTTATAGATCAACCAGACAACCAAAATAATTATTCCGGAATAAATAGCCGTCTTAATAAAAATACGCTTCATGTTTTTCAACTTCCTTTTGGATAATTTACAGTATAATGCAAACCACGGCTTTCCTTACGGGTTCTTGCTTGTTTGATGATGATATAGGCAACATTGATCAAGTTTCTTAGCTCACATAATTTCGGAGAAATAATTGTCTTAAGATACAATGCCTCATTCTCCTTGTATAAAATTTCTAAGCGATCAAAAGCACGTTGCAAACGAATATCAGAACGGACGATCCCAACATAGTTTGTCATTATGGATTGCACTTCTCTTAAACTTTGTATCAGCAAAACCATTTCTTCGGGATGAGCTGTACCTTCGGCATCCCAATCAGGAATTGAATCACAAAACTTCAATGTGTTGAATTTTTCAATCGCATCAATAGCAGCATGATGTGAATAAACTATTGCTTCTAACAATGAATTTGATGCCAATCTGTTTGCACCATGCAATCCTGTGGAAGAACATTCACCAATAGCATACAACTGATTGATCGAACTTCTTCCTTTCTTATCTACCTTTATCCCTCCACACATATAATGTGCTGCAGGCACAACAGGAATATAATCTTTTGTAATGTCGATCCCTATACTCAAACACTTCTCGTAAATATTAGGGAAATGTTTTATCAATTCTTCTTTATTTAAATGACGGCAATCCAAATAAACATAGTCATCGCCCCTTGTTTTCATTTCATTATCTATTGCTCGTGCAACAATATCTCTTGGAGCCAATGACCTGCGTTCATCATATTTTTGCATGAACTCTTCGCCATCAATAGTTTTCAAAATCCCTCCGAAACCACGAACCGCTTCAGAAATTAAAAAGGAAGGACTCTCTTCAGGATGAAATAAAGATGTCGGATGAAATTGATAAAATTCCATTCCTTCTATTCTGCCTTTTGCCCGGTACACCATCGCAACACCATCACCGGTAGCAATAGTAGGATTGGTTGTTGTGCTGTATACATGTCCTGCACCACCAGCAGCCATCAGAATTGTTTTTGCTAAAATGGTTTCAATTTTATTGTTACGTAAATTCAAAACATACGCTCCGTAACATTCGATATTTGGTGTTCTGCTGTTTACTTCTTCACCCAAATGATGTTGGGTAAGAATATCGATCGCAAAATGATGATCAAGAATTTCAATATTCGGATGCTTATGTACCGCTGCTAATAATGCGCGTTCGATTTCATATCCTGTATTATCTTTATGATGAAGTATTCTGTGTTCAGAATGTCCGCCTTCTTTTGCAAGATCATATTCTCCGCTCTCCGTTTTATCAAATTTTGCCCCCCATGAAATTAATTCATTCACCCGTTCAGTAGATTCACTGATTACCATGCGCACAATTTCTTCATCACAAATTCCATCACCCGCAATTAAGGTATCCTGAATATGTTTTTCGTAACTATCCGGACTATACATCACAGCCGCGATTCCACCCTGAGCGTATTTGGTATTGCTTTCATCTTCATTCGCCTTTGTGATCATGCATACCTTACCATGCTCTGCTACCTTAAGCGCATAACTCAATCCGGCAACCCCCGAACCAATAATTAAAAAATCTATCCTTCTTTTCATAAGCTTTGATAAACTTCAAATCTACCCGATTTGATATTAAGATGGCAGTACGAGTATCATGGATGACTGTTCATCTATTAATATTAATTGAAGATACTTTAGTACCTTTGTAAAAATCATAAGACTTCAAAATTACAGAAAAAGATGGACACAGTTGTTAAAAAGCCAATTATAGTATACGCAGAAAGCACTCCAAATCCTTCATCCATGAAGTTTGTTGCTAATCAATTGTTGGTTCATGATGGAGCAACCGCACAATATCTTTCAAAAGCAGAGACGCAAGGCTCCCCATTAGCGAAAGCATTATTCGAATTTCCATTTGTGAAAGCGGTGTTTATGGCAGCGAACTTTGTTACCGTTACAAAAATTGATCGAATTCAGTGGGAGGAAGTTACATTGGAATTACGTGATTTCATCCGTATCTATATCGGTGAAGGCAAAGTAGTTATCACCGAACTACCAAAAACGGAAGTTGCCGTTGATAATACCTTTACAGAAAAAAAAGAAGTATTTACTGAGCATGCTGCACCAACAACTGAAATAGAAGTAAAAATCATAGAAATTCTGGAACAATATATCCGTCCTGCTGTTGAAGGTGATGGAGGAAGTATCACCTTCAAAAATTATGCTGATGGAATTGTTACCGTTCAACTAAGAGGAGCCTGCAGTGGCTGCCCTTCATCTACT
This sequence comes from Bacteroidota bacterium, assembly GCA_026391935.1. Lineage (GTDB taxonomy): Bacteria > Bacteroidota > Bacteroidia > 2-12-FULL-35-15 > 2-12-FULL-35-15 > 2-12-FULL-35-15. Next base: position 22,579 of record JAPLDC010000034.1, read on the forward strand.
GTTACTTTAAAAGCGGGGATTGAAGGATTGCTGAAACGGATGATCCCTGAAGTAACGGAAGTTGTTTCAGAAGCGGTATAAAAATTCAGTTTATATTATTGTAAAATAAAAAAGTTCAATTTGTGTATTACAAATTGAACTTTTTAAATTTAATTCCTGAATTAATTTTTAATGATCTTTTTATTTATCACTTCATTATTGGTGATCAACTGTAGATAATATATTCCACTTGCGTTTTTACTTAAGCTGATTTCCTTTTTATTATTACCTGGCAGGGCTTCTATTTCTTCAGTGTAAACGATCTGTCCGGAAATGTTCATCACATTAATTTTTACAGGACTTGCTTTTGAAAGCATAAAGTCAACTGTAAATTTATTCGTTGTCGGATTTGGATAAACGCTCAATGAAGAAGTATTTGAATTTTCTGAGATCCCAACATTATTTATTGTCAAGACAGCAGAAACGGAGGAGCAACCAAGAGCATTGAACACCTCAACATAATAATTTCCAT
>JAPLDC010000188.1 GCA_026391935.1 Bacteroidota bacterium
CAATTCCCGATATTTTTGTCGATCAGCTTTTTATGTCCCATTAGTTGGATCAATTCAAAAACAAGCTCGCAGGTTGAACATGCCTTTATTGAATGCAGCATATATTTTGCAAAATCATCAGGCTGTAAATGGTGGTCGATCATAAACCTAATAGCATTTGATCCTCCAACCTCATCTCCTAATTTGTCAATTCGTTTTAAGGAGTTAAAATCCAGGCAAAAAATAATGTCGGCTTTCGCTACTAGGCTTTTTGCGACCTTTGCCTTTTTAGAAAAATCAATTACTTTTTTATTCCCAGGTAACCAAAACAAAAAGGAAGGGTAATCGTTTGGAGTGATCACATTGACTTTATGATCAAGTTTAATAAGATAATTGTATAAACCAAGCGATGACCCCATCGCATCGCCATCAGGCGACCAGTGTGTAACAATTACAATGTTTTTAGGCTTTGATAAAAGCGCTTTTACTTCTTTAATTTCTTTTGGATTCATAAGGCTGCAAATTTACAATAATTTGTCGTGCTTTTTATCAATCTTTAGAGGATAGAAATTCATTGATTTTTAAATTTATCATTATGAAGATATTTTTTCTAATTTCGCAGCGAATTTTATTAAATACAAATCAATAATATAAAGAAATGGCAACTAACAGAACATTTACAATGATAAAGCCTGATGCAGTAGAAAATAATTCTATTGGCGGGATCTTAAAGATGATTAACGAAGCAGGTTTTCGTATTGTAGCAATGAAATACACAAAACTTACTGCTGAAGCAGCAGGCACATTTTATGAAGTACATAAAGAGCGTCCTTTTTATGGGGAACTAGTTACTTACATGTCTTCCGGGCCAATTGTAGCAGCTATTTTGGAGAAAAATAATGCTGTTGCTGATTTTAGAACATTGATCGGAGCTACTGATCCTTCAAAAGCAGATGAAGGAACAATCCGCAAGATCTATGCAAAATCAATTGCTGCAAATGCTGTTCATGGTTCTGATAGCGATGAAAATGCACAAATTGAAGGAGATTTTTATTTTTCTAAATTGGAGAGATTTTAGTTTTTGATCAAATTACAATAAAAAGTCCTTCTTGCAAAAGAGGGATTTTTTATTTAATAACATCTTCCAACACCTCAAAAACCTTCACCATAGCTAACGTATCAAGTTTACAATATTCCAAAAGTGATTCGCGGGTTTCAAGGATTCTGAACATATCTGTTTCTTTATTCAGATTTTCATATGCGATCATAGCCATGCTGCCACTGCCAATATTAAGATTCGAATAATTTAATTCAGGGACAAGTGCAGGAAGAAGACTCTTCATTGAAAACGAATTTTTCATAGCAGGATGATAATAACTCCTTGCTTGAAAAGGTTGAACAAGATCCACCATTCTCGCTATTCGGAATTCTATTTCTGAAGCATATTCAGGGAAATCCTTTTTTAATCCGTTCAATACATTTCTTTCCATCAGGATATCGTACACCAAAATTGTCCCTTCCGATTCAGTATGTTTTAGAAGCGCTTCAATAAAAGCTTTTCTTGGATCAGTATTCTGTTCAGCTAAAAACTCAAAATGCTCCAATTTTGAAGCTTTTGTTTTTTTATAATGTAAAGAATATTGAAAAGGTATGTGCTGATAAGGTTTTGTCTGATCAAACAATGGAACAGCAGGCATGAACGTTTCAAAATCCATAAAGAAAACAGGATACTTTATCTTTTCCAAAAAAGCGGTAATGCCTACTTTATCAATGACCACTTCGTTTTTTTTGATAGCCTGAATATGAATGTTTGCATTTCTATCCAATTCATTTTTTTCGGGAATCTCTAATGCCGTTTTAAATCCAGCATTATATAAATTGAATAATTCAGATTTTTTGACTCCCGTAATTTCAAAAATTGAATTTGTAGGAACGCTTTTCCAACAGGTTCCCATGAAGTCGCAACTATACGGACTAAAACAATGCTCACCAATTTTTACATCCGGTTCTGCGGGAGTATCAATAACACTTTTAGACCGAATAATATTCGTTTCAATATAAGGTTGATTATTGATGGCTTCATTTAAGACGGATTTAATAGCAAAAAGACTATTTAAATCAACAGCACCATTTCTTATGTATTGGTTATTAATAATTATTAGGGAAATATCTACCAAGGGTATTCCTGAATTGCTTATTACCCAATATTGTAAGGAAGCATCCAATAAATAGGTTGGAGAGATCTTTGTGGA
>JAPLDC010000127.1 GCA_026391935.1 Bacteroidota bacterium
GAATTTTCTTTCAGCAAAATACTGTTGCCTTTCAGCTCATCGCCTTCTGCTTTTTTTCCTTGCTTGTAAAGATCACCGACTTGTTTCGCAAGTACGTTTGCTTCATTTAGAATGGCATCTAATTCATTCTGTTTTTTTCGACGCTCATTATCCAATTCCAATACCTGATCAAAGATTGGTTTTGCATCAAAATTCTTTATTGCCAAACGAGCAATTGCTTCGTCTTTATTTTCGCGGATATAATTTAGTTGTAACATATTTTTGAAAGGAGATTTTAGAATTTAGATATTAGATCTAATTTTAGTAACGATAGAGAATTTATAATCAAATTTTAAGCGTATTGAAAAATCTCACATCTATATTCTCGCAACTCAATACTAAAAAAAATCTCCCGAACCTCGTTGGAAGCCGGGAGAAAATTTATAAAATTATTTTCTATTATGCTTCAGTTGAGAATGGAACAACAGAAACAAACGATCTTTCATTACGTTTCTTTTTAAATTCCACTGTACCATCTACCAATGCAAATAAAGTATGGTCTTTGCCAATGCCAACGTTTTCACCCGGATTGTGCTTAGTCCCTCTTTGGCGAACAATAATGTTACCAGAGATAGCTAATTGACCACCAAAAATTTTAACGCCTAGACGTTTACTTTGAGATTCGCGACCGTTCTTAGAACTACCCGCACCTTTTTTATGTGCCATTTCTTTAAGTTTAAAGTTTAAAGTTTAAAAGTCAAAAATCTTCTAAGCCTTTATTATTATAATATTATTCTTCTGTTTTCTTAGCTGCTTTTTTAGGAGCTGCTTTCTTTGCAGGAGCTGCTTCTTTTTTTGCTGCTACTTTTTTAGGAGCCGCTTTTTTCACTTTAGCTTCTACTTCAACAGTTTCCACTTTTGCTTTTGGCGCTTTTTTCTCAACAGCTATTTCATCTTTCAATGTTTCGCCTTTACCTAAAATACCTTGTACAAGTATTTGAGTAAGTTGTTGACGGTGACCATTTGATTTTTGGTAACCTTTTCTACGTTTCTTTTTAAACACGATGACCTTGTCACCTTTCAGATGCGAAAGAACTGTTGCAGCTACTTTTGCACCATCAATTGAAGGAGTTCCTATTTGAACTTTTCCGCCATTGTCAACCAACAATACTTTGTCGAATTCAACTTTAGCCCCTTCGTTAGCATCTAGGCGGTGAACGTACACTTTTACTCCACGTTCAACCTTAAATTGTTGCCCGGCTATTTCTACGATTGCATACATTTTTTAGGGTTTTATTTGTTAATATTATCCAAGCAAAATTTTCTTGGGGGCACGAAATTAAGCATTTATTTGATTGTGGCAAAGATTTTAGGAAAAAATTGTTGTTTTTATCCGGCTAACAGGGATTATAATGTCTAAAGTACCTCCTCGGCCTCAACAACTTTAGGGGCCGCGATCTTTTTATTTACCAAGTATACGCCAAAAAGAATCAACCCAATCCACAGAAAATGAAGCACTTGCACATTTTCTCCATCCATTATTCCCCAACACATGGCAACAACAGGGATCAAATAGGTTACGGAAGAAGCAAAAAGTGCATTTGTACTACTAATCAATTTATTGAATACCATAACCGACAAGGCGGTTCCAAACACAGCTAAAATAACAATATAACCCAAACTGCTGTATGCCAATGGATTGACATACAGCTTAGAAGTAAAATCAGTGAAGCCAAACAAATATATTCCGGCCATCGGACCAATGAACATCATTGCCCATACAGTAGCAGTAACGGAATTCACATCATCCAATTCCTTTTTAATGATATTCACACTCAATGCGTAGCAAATTGTTGCCAATAAAACATAAAAGCCAAACAGAAGATTGTTGTCCATATCCTCCGATTTCCCAACCATCAATAACCCTATAGCGCCAATAAATCCAATTAATATCCCAACCACATTTATAAATTTGGTTTTTATCTTGAACAACAAAACGCCTAAAAGTAAAGTAAACAAAGGGGTTAAAGAATTTAACATTCCGGTAAGTGAACTACTGATACCTGTTTCGGCTTTGGTAAATAAAAAAGCAGGAATAAAATTTCCTATTAATCCCATACCTAAAAAACCTTTCCAATGCTTTAACAATGGCCTTTTCACATGCTTGAAAATCAAAGGAGACAGGAATAGAAATGCAATCAGAATTCGCAAAGCAGCTACTTCATCACTTGAATAAACATCTAAGCCACGTTTCATTAAAATAAATGAACTGCCCCAGGTCAGTGCCAGCGCAATTAATATTATCCAATTGAGAACTTTTGAATTCATTTTTGATTTTAAAAAAACAAATATAGAATTAAGTATGCATAACCTACATTTAAAATTCTGA
>JAPLDC010000245.1 GCA_026391935.1 Bacteroidota bacterium
CCTATACCTAAGACAGGGCTACCTGTTATACCAAGTGCCCAAATATCGGCATACCCCTCTCCCATTGCTCCATTATTAAATGAACCTCCATGAGAAGTATAAAATTTATCATTTATGCCATGTCCGTATTCGTGATAAACAACATCACCGATTTGAGCCATTGAATTACATCCTCCGCCTAAAGCGTAGAAGTTAATTGAAGATCCATCATAAAATGCGTTGCAAGTACCGGAAGTAAGATCCACATTTGTCGGCAAAGCATTGTCCATGTCAGTAAATGCAGGAAACTTTGTTTTCATATAATCATGAACAATGTTCACATGATAATATGCAGAAAGCTCTCTGATATTTGCACTTGAATTAAATGAATAGTTGTTTGTTCCGGGATTAGCTGTTGCAGTGAAGGTTGGTGTGGTTGAACCCGTGATAACTTTAGACCAAAGACCTTCCAATGAAAAAGTTACTGATGTTGGAGAAGAACTTGGTAATCCGATATAACCTAAACTATCAGTATTATATGTTGTTGCACTTTCAACCATTTTTAAATTGCGTAGTGGTTTTATTGCACTTGGATCATATGGATTTGTCGGATAAACGGTTCCTGTTATAGTTATGTCTGTTGCTGCAGCTGCAGGAATTGGCAAAGAACTAGGTTTTGCTTCGAAGTGCAACACCTTATTTGTACGCGACAAAACTTCACCGGTAGAAGCATCTACCAAGGTTAAGTATCTTGCAGGTACACCTGAAACATCAACAGTTTCAATTGTTACCTCATATACTAAATGGTAAATATTTTTCTTGAATTCAGGAATCGGTAAAATAAATAAGGAGCTGTTTGTTGATGTATTTACAACTGCATCTATGATCCCGGTTTTTGCAAACGTGATTGCATCCGTACTTGAAATAGTAGGAGAAGTTGAAATTGATATGTCGTTGAAAACATCGCAGCCAAAAGTAACAACACTTCCTGAAGGAGTTAGTTTCATATAAATATCGCTATATAAAACTTTGAGCCCGCTATGAATCTGATTAAAATGTACATATTGAAAACTTTCAGAAACGCTAGTTCCAGTATAATTTAATTCAGAAACAGGTATGTGAAATCCTGATAGTTTAGTAGTAATGAAGTTCATCGCTTTCGTTTGTGGATCCATTCCAAAAACAGGAATAGGCTTACCAAATGCACGATGTGGTTTTGCGTTCTCTTCATTAAAAATGACATACCATGTTCCGTTTGTTGAAACAAAATTTTGCCATTCTGTGCTTTCTCGCAATGCTTTCTGAAAAGCAATATCCGGTGTCCGTTTTGTGTTTTTAATAAAACGAATATCATTTTTGTTGGCGTTTGAAATAACTCCACCTTCTGAAGCTACTGAGCTTAATGATGAAAACAGCATTAAGGCGATCGTGTAATGTTTAATATTCATTTAGTATAAAAGTTTAGAGATTATACCATAAAGAAAGACAAAAAATATTTGAAAATCAAGTTATTATATTAGAAAAAACAGATTTTTATTTTAATTTACGACATTAATAAACAAGACTTATTTGTTTATTAATGCGCATTAAAACAAGGAGGGCTTAAAGATTTATTTTTAATCCGTCAAAAGCAATTTCAATATTAGCTGGTAGTTCTTTTTGAATTTCGGCGTGCAACCCTAATTGATGGCTAATGTGGGTAAAATATGCCTTTTCAGGTTTTAATTCTTTTACAAGTTCTATAGCTTGCTCGAGTGTAAAATGTGAAATATGAGGTTCTTTCCTAAGTGCGTTTAATACTAAAACTTTAGAATTTTTAATTTTCTCTTTCTCGGTATCTGAAATGTAATTTGCATCTGTAATATATGTAAAGTCACCAAATCGGAATCCGAAAACAGGTAATTTATAATGCAATACTTCTATTGGAATAATTTCAATACCTTCAATAGAAAGAAGTTTATTTTCGATCAGGTGTAAATTTATTTCAGGGATACCAGGGTATTTAAAATCACTGAATATATAGGCGTATTCCCTCCGAATAGCTTCTTGCACACGAGCGGAGGCGTATACGTCCATCTTTCTTTTGTTTACAAAATTAAAAGCCCGAATATCGTCGAAACCTGCAGTATGATCTTTATGTTCATGTGTGAAGATCACAGCATCCATTTTTGTTATATTTTCGCGCAGCATTTGTTGACGAAAATCAGGGCCTGTGTCAATAACGAAGGTTTTGTTGTTAGTTTCAATCAAAATGGAGCTTCGTAATCTTTTATCTTTAGGGTCGGTTGAATGACAAACATTGCAAGGGCAAGCAATTATCGGCACGCCTTGGGATGTTCCTGTTCCTAAAAAAGTTATTTGCACGTATATGAGGTCCGGTTAATATTACTACTATGATTAAGCTGAGTAAAATGAAAAAACAAGGAATATCTTAAGGCTATTAATTGAACTAATATTTTTTCAAATTTATTGAGGCGATTTCACTCCGTAAATTTCTTTTAAAGAAATTATTGCCGAATCAACCTCCTCTTTTGTGTTGTATTTGCTGAATGAAAAACGGACAGAAGGCCTTGTTACATCTACTCCTATTCCATGCAAAACATGAGACCCAACATCACTTCCGGATGAACACGCACTTCCACCGGATGCAGCAATACCTTTAATATCCAGATCAAATAAAAGCATTTCAGCCTTATCGGTATGAGGTAAGCGGACATTCAGAATGGTATATAAACAATTTTCGAGACAAGAACCGTTGAACTCTACGCCAGGAATAGCATTTATTAATTGTTCGACGAAATATTTTTTTACACTGGTTATATGTTCCTGATGATCTAAAAGGTCGCGCATGGCAATTTCCATTGCTTTTCCTAAACCAATAATCCCATACAAGTTTTCAGTTCCACCGCGCATATTCCTTTCCTGGGAACCACCATATATCATTGGGTTTACCTTAATTTTTCCATTAATATATAAAAAGCCGATACCTTTTGGTCCATGAAATTTATGAGCCGCACAGGTAATAAAATGTATGTTTATTTTTTGAAGATCTAACAGGTAATGTCCCATTGTCTGAACAGTATCGGAATGAAAGATTGCATCGTATTTCAGACAGATCTCTCCAACTTTTTCAAGCGATAATAAATTACCTATTTCATTATTTGCATGCATTAATGAAACAAGTGATCTTTCATTTTCACTTAGCAATTGGTCAAGATGATTTA
>JAPLDC010000478.1 GCA_026391935.1 Bacteroidota bacterium
GGGCTTGATAAAACAAAAATAATTTCTAGTGATTATAAAAACAATAATTTCAATTTAGAAAATAATGCCATTCAGTTTTTTGATAAAAAAATGATGATAATAAAAAAAGCAATCAAATTTAAAAATGAAGAATCGGAAAAATTGGATCTGGATTATTTAATTGTATCTAACAACACGAAGATGAGCATTTCAGAAATAAATCAACTCTTTCATGCAAAAATGATCATTTTTGACTCTTCAAATTCCGATTACAACATCAATTCCTGGAAGAATGAGTGCATAGCAATGAATCAGGAATACAGGGCCGTGACAGAGACTGGTGCTTTTGAAATTAATATGTAATTATTTTCTGAAGATATCTCTCATAACCTTTCCATTCGAAGTCGGAATAGAAAACCCCATCAATTCACCAACGGTGGTGGTTATATCTACTTGCTCATAAGGTGTTTTTGAAATGTAATTTTGTTTTAGATCAGGCCCGATTGCAAAAAATTCAACGTGTTTGCAGCCATCACAATTATCTCCATGAGAAACAAAACCGTCTAAATGTCCTGCAGTATGTCGTCCATGATCGTTGGTTACAATCAATGTGGTTTTATTTTTATAAAAATCATCACTTTGAAGTTGTTGCCATAATTGATAAATATAATTATCTGTATCCCTTATACCTTGCAAATAAGCGGCTGAGTCATTCGCATGAGCAGCAGCATCCGGTTGCTTAAAATTGATGATCGCCAAACGAACATGATAGGAGGAAAGCTTTGTAGAAACACTCATAAATGTTGTAAAATCTTCTCGATATCCTGTTCCCAGTCCAAAGTTGCCACAATCTGTCATCGGACGAAATTTACCTTTCCATTCAGCATCCGTGCAATCAGATAAAACTTCCAATTTATCTTTTGTTGCTATTACCCATGCTTCAGAATTTGGTCTGTTATAAGTTTTTAACCAATATTGAAAAACGGATGGATTAGCAGGATATTCGGCACCTGCATTATTTATATTTTGATAAACACCGGTACAAATAGCGGTATGACCCGGACAAGTAGAGGTATACCCATTATTATAAAACTGACTGCATAAAACACCTTCTGAAAGCATTACAGAGCGATGAGGGATAAATTGCTGTGAAGGTTCTCCCCAAGTTTCCGTATATCTCGCTCCATCAACAACCACAATGATCACATTTTGAGTCTTATAAAGTGAGGCAGGGACATCCTTGCTACAGCTCCAAAAAAACATCAGAAAAGGTATTGCGATTACAGTGAATATAATTTTAAGTTTCATCAAAACAAATATACTAAAATGGTTTTAAAGCCATAAATTTGCAAAATGAATTTCAAGTTAGGTGATAAGGTTAGGTTCTTAAATGAAAAAGGGGAGGGCGTTGTTAGTAAAATAATTAACAAAACCACTGTAGGAGTTACAATTGAAGATGGTTTTGAATTGCCCTTTGTAGTTTCTCAATTGTTATTAATAAATAATGCAGCTCCATCTCAAACGCCAACAAGAATTGTTAATATTCCGGAAGAATCTTTTGATAAAATTAAGAACAATACTTCTTCAAAAAAAGAAGAGCAGGAGGGTATTTACATCGCATTTTCACCTGAAAAGGAAAACAATATCTCTCATTCAGATTTTAATGTTTGGATGATCAATCATACAAATTATCAAATATTATTTACTTATTCCATTTTTAGTCAGGATGGTTTTAAGACCATTGAAACAGGTAATCTAGGAGCTTTCGAACATTCTTTAATTGAAACGATTGATCAGGAATTATTGACAGAAAGTTCAAATTTTAAAATTGACGTTCTCTTTTTTGATGAAAATAAACATGAGCATCAGTTACCGATAAGTGAAGTAATAAGGCTAAAACCAATAAAGCTTTATAAAGAAAATGCATTTTTAGACAACAGTTTCATCTCGCAAAAGTCATTGATAATAAACGTTTTTCAGATGGAAGAAAGTCTGAAGGAGGAAATATATTCTCCAAAAGTGGATCTGTCAAAAATTCTTTTTCAAAAGCAAAATTACACGGATACTCCCAAACGATCAAAACCACATGCAAATAATAATCCTGCATTTGAGATGGAAATAGATCTACACATAGAGGAGTTGATGGATAATTATTCGGGGATGAGTAATGCCGAAATAATTCAAATTCAGCTAAAACATTTTCAAAAAGCCTTGGATAAGTCCATCAGTGAGCATTATAGAAAAATAGTCGTGATTCATGGTGTTGGAAATGGACGTTTAAAACAAGAGGTTCGATCAATTCTTTCATCCTATAACAATTTGCGCATTCATGATGGATCGTATTCGAAATACGGTTTTGGTGCAACTGAAATAATTTTAGGTTGATCTATTCACTTGTTAAAAACAATAACTCTCATCAATATTATTCCAGTTTAAAGGAACAGAATGGACATTACTGACCAATAAACGAATGAACCAATGAACAAATAAACTATCTTTGTACCGCAGGCCGTTCTATCGCTTCATAGCAATATGAAGAGGAAAGTCCGGGCAACACAGAGCATCCCACTTCCTAACAGGAAGGATTCATAGCAATATGAAGACAGCAAGTGCCACAGAAAAGTACCGCTGTTCGCAAGAATAGTAAGGGTGAAAATGTGAGGTAAGAGCTCACGGTATTGGTTGGCAACAATTAATACGGGTAAACCTTGGGAGTTGAAAGACCAAATAAACCGGAGCATAAGAGCTGCTCGCTCAATTCCGGAGGGTAGGTTGCTTGAGTTTTGTAGTGATACAAGATCTAGATAAATGATAGAACTCGACAGAACCCGGCTTATAGGCCTGTTTTTTTACACTACAAATTAATCGTTTATACAAATACTGATCTGTATAAAGTAAACTTAGAAGATATTTTGGAGCGTGTCCCCCTTTGAAGGGGGCATGGGATGAATTCAAATTTGTGGCCAATGTTTTTTATAAATCAAAATTATATTTTGTGAAATACTTTATTTACATATTATCCCTCCTTTTCATTTTTAGTACCAGCACTTCCAATGCTCAAAAATCAAAAGAAAAAGCTCGGACAAATATTGTCCTTCTTAAAAATGGAGCATTATTTATCAGGTTAAAAACTTCTTTCTTAAAAATAAATGCATTAAAAAAAACAGGAAAAGATAAAGAAGCAGAAGAAATCCGTCTGAGTCAGGAAGCCACAAACATGTCTATAATAAAAGCTTTTAAAGAGAATTTTAATTTTTGTAAGGTATACTTTTTTTATTCCGATCATTCTACTGAAGTGAAAGAAGGAAAGTATAAAGCCGTTATTTTTAATTCTGACATGAAAATAGATTCTTCGTTTAACAGTGATAACTACTTAATCGGGGAGTTTGACGAAAGTGAAACCACAA
>JAPLDC010000124.1 GCA_026391935.1 Bacteroidota bacterium
TAGCATTACTACTTAATAAAGTGGCGGTTGCTGATAAGCCGAATATTTGCAAGAATTTTCTTCGTGAGGATTGATTGTCGGACATAGAGATTTGTTTTAAATATTATTTTTTAAAATTCAATTTTCGTAATTTTTTATATTTCAAGAATGAGGTATATGCAGAAATTCTGCAAATTGTAAATCCGGCAGCACCATCTAAAAATCCGAGTTTTAGAAAATAGTCGCTAAGGAATTTTACTACAGGACTCATCCACATTTTTAACGGGGAAACTTTTTTTCCTTTTTCAAACATGTTCTGTGCAGCAAGGGTTGAAAACTTTTCTGTTTGCTGATAATGTTGTTCTAAACTATAATAGCTGTAATGCAGACAATCTCCATTCAGTAAAATGGCATCTTGCTTCGAATTGATCATTAATTTTTCGTGAATAATTCCTTCCCATTTCGTCATCCTTCTGTCGAAGATCCTGATCTTTGTGTCGGGATACCAGCCGCAATGATTGATCCATGAGCCGCAATAGTTGGTGAGGCGATTAAACTTGTAGGTCTTTAATTCCTTTTCTTCTTTTATTTTTATGATCGATCTTTTTAAGTCTTCCGATAATGCTTCATCGGCATCCAGTGATAATACCCAATCAAATTTAGCCTGAGCATTTGCAAAATTCTTGGTGTCGGAATATCCTTCCCAGTTATGCTGAATAAAGTTGACATTGTATTTTTTGCAGATACTTTCTGTTGTATCTGTTGAGAAAGAATCTACCACCACCACATCATCAGCAATATCCTGAATAGATTCAAGACAGCGTCCGATATTTTTTTCCTCATTAAAAGTAATGATGACAACCGAAAGTTGTGGCATTTGTTTCTTGGTTATTGATATGCAAAAGTAACACAATTTTAAACACATCGATACATTGATTTTATAACGCTGTGCTCTGTATTTATTATTAGATAACAAGCTGCTACAAAGTATCAGTATGAAATTTATTTTTTCATTTTTATACACTATATTTGTATACCAATGTCAACTATTCAAACCCTCATTCAGCAATTGCAAAAAGGCGATAAAAAAGCTTTGGCGCGATGTATTACCATAGTTGAAAATGAGTTAGAAGGGTACGAAGAAATTTTAACCTCTATTAAATTCGACTTGAATATTCCTGTGGTTGGAATTACCGGTCCTCCGGGAGCCGGGAAAAGCACGTTGATCAATGCTGTTATAAAAAAGTTGACAGATGAAAAAAAATCGGTTGGAGTTATCGCCATAGATCCGACATCTCCTTTTAATTATGGTTCCTTGTTAGGTGACAGATTGCGGATGGCAGAACATTTTACAAATGAAAAAGTATTTATCCGTTCATTAGCTACCCGTGGTTCCTTGGGTGGCTTGTCGGCAAAAACAATTGAGATCGTTGATGTGATGCGAGCCTTTGCCTTTGATTATATTATTGTGGAAACGGTAGGTGTCGGACAAAGCGAGGTGGAAGTGGTAGGTTTAGCGGATACAACAGTTTTGGTTTTAGTTCCAGAATCAGGTGATGACGTGCAAGCACTAAAATCCGGCATCATGGAAATTGCAGATGTATTTGTTGTTAATAAATCGGATAGAGACGGAGCGAATACATTTATAAAAAATATTGTTCAGTTGGTTCATTCGAAGGAGGCAAGTGGTTGGAACATCCCTGTGATAAAAGGAATCGCAACAAAAGGTGAAGGAGTGGATGAATTGGTGGAAGCAATTGATAAACACAATAAGGTTGGCATAAATACAAAACGCTCATATCTGTTGGCTGAAAAGGCTTATCGTTTGATCCAGAATAATAAAATGAAAGGGGTTTCAAAAATTGATCTGAAAAGTCAGATCGAAGAAGCATTAAAAAAGAAAGATTTTAATTTATATCGTTTTGTAAAAGGATTGAACTAATAATTTGCCTTCATCCCTCTGCCCCCTTCGAAGGGGGACAAGATTCGAATTTTTAATAGAAACATGTATAAACTTCTCGTCTTAGTGCCTTTGTAACGAATGTTTTACTCCTGATAATAAACCCTTTTTACTCTTCTGGAAACATTCGTTAACACTTCATACGGAATCGTTCCAATATCTTTTGCGACATCAGCAATTGGATTGGCATCACCAAAAATAATTACTTCATCATTTTCATTCGCCTGAATATTTGTAATGTCGATCATGCACATATCCATACAAACATTTCCAACAATCGGTGCTATCTTCCCTTTTACAATCATCTTGCCTTTCCCGTTGCTTAATTTTCGGCTTAGCCCATCCGCATATCCGATAGGAACAGTAGCAATCTGCATGTCACGGGTTGCGACACCTTTTCTGCTGTAGCCGATCGTTTCCTTTGCAGAAATATTTTTTATTTGGGAGATACTTGTTTTTAAAGTGCTTACATTTTGTACTTGTGCTTGTTCAGTTGCATTTGCTCCAATGCCGTATAATCCAATACCTAAGCGTACCATATCAAATTGAGCATCCGGGAAACGGGAAATACCGGCTGAGTTTAAAATGTGTTTTAAGATAGGATATGAAAAGTGTGATTTTATTTTTTCACTCATCACATTCAATTTTTTTATCTGTTGCCAGGTAAAATCATCGTGCTCACTTTCATCGCTACCGGCTAAATGTGAAAATATAGATTTGATGGTGAGATGTTTATTGTTGCTGATCCTTACAATCAATTCATTCACTTCATCTTCATCAAAACCCAATCTATGCATTCCTGTATCCAGTTTTATGTGGATAGGGATCGGCTGAACATTGTTCCGCTCACTGCGTTTTAATGTTTCTTCGAACAAATTCAAAACACGGAAACTATAGATCTCGGGCTCCAGATTATATTGGATCATCGCATCATAGCTTTGCTCTTCAGGATTCATGACCATGATTGGCATGGTTATACCTGCTTTTCGTAACTCTATTCCCTCATCCGCATAAGCGACTGCCAGATAATCTACGCGGTGGAACTGAAGAATGTTTGCGATCTCAAAACTTCCGCTGCCGTATGAAAAAGCTTTTACCATCGCCATTACCTTGGTATCTGCTTTTATTTTCGAACGATAATAATTAAGGTTATGAACGATAGCATTTAAATTAATTTCCAAAACTGTTTCATGTGCTTTCTGCTGAATGATCTTGCTGATAGCTTCGAAACTAAATGCTCTGGCTCCTTTCAACAGAATTGTTTCATCCCTGAAGAAGGAGTTATTGAATTGTTGTAAAAAATCTGCTGTCGATCTATAAAAACTTTTCTCGATGTTAAATTGTGCTGCCTGACTTGAAATACCTTCGCCGATACCAACCAATCGTGAAATACCTTTTTTGTTTATCAGTTCAGCCACTTCTTTATAAAGTGTTTCATCATTATGTCCGCTTTGTAAAATGTCTGATAAAATAAGTGTTTTCTTGGGATGCTGTTTTTGCTGATTCAAAAAATCAAGCGCTATTGCAAGTGAACCTAGGTCAGAATTGTAACTGTCGTTGATGATGGAGCAATTGTTGATACCTTCCTTAAGTTCCAGTCGCATGGCAACCGGACTCAAAAAGCGCATGCGTTCATTTATGACAGTGTTCTCATATCCTAAATATAGAAGTGTTGCCCAACAATGAATTGTGTTTTCGATGCTAGCTTCATCCGTGAACGGGATAGTAATACGAATAAAATCATTTTTATAAACACCTTGTATCTCTGTGTCTGTTTCTGTTTTTGTAATTCTTCCGATCAACAGATCGGCACGTAATTTTTTAGACCAAGTAAAAGTTTTTAATTCATTCAGTGTTTTGTTATGTGATATTTCTTCATGAATAGATAAATAATCTTTGCAGTAAATGATCACTTCAGAATTCAAAAACAATTTCAGTTTTTCATTTACTTTTTGTTTTTGGTTCTCAAAATTT
>JAPLDC010000225.1:0-919 GCA_026391935.1 Bacteroidota bacterium
CCTTTTTGTTTCAATAATTTTAACTGAATAAAAAACAACTCTTCAAACTTCAAACGAAATTCAGCCTTCTTTAAAAATTCAGGGTTTTGAGGGAAATGAATTTGTTTCATTGCATCTTCCCTGGAGATTAATTGAAACCGATCAATTATTGTTTTCGAAAGCGTTTCCGGAATATTATTTTTGATAAACGATGCCAACACTTTTTGCATGCGTGCAATTCCTTTTGAATCCAAACTTCTATTTTTCAATTTATCGGTGCTATGATAAACTGCCTGTAGTGCAGGTGCAAACAGCGTGTTTTCTGCTGTAACTAATTCAATTTCGGGATGAGCAACATTCAATTTCCCGGCAAAAGCTGCTGGTTTTCCAAAAACAACGTACTCATTTGTCAAATGCGGTTTGATTTTATCAGCGATCCATTTTGCTCCTTGAAACCAGACCAACTCCAGTTTCCCTGTTCCATCAGAAAAAGTAGCAACAAAGCGTTGTGACCTTTTTACTCCTACCATTTCAATATGCGTAATTTTGCCACGGAGTTGAACATAGGGAAGATCAGCATTTATCTCATTTACCTTATAAAACTTAGTGCGATCAACATACCGAAAAGGATAATACGTCAGAAGATTTGAATAATTGAAAATATGCAATTCCTTTTTAAGCAATTCGGCTTTTTGAGGACCTACGCTCTTAAGAAATTCAATAGGGGTATTTAAAAAATTATTCGACATATTTCTATGCGAATTTAACAAAATAAATCGCCCCATTCTCATTTGAAAATGGGGCGAAATAATAATAAATTATTTTCCGTCCGGAGCAGGAGGTTGAGGAGCCTCTTTTGGTGGTGGAGGAGATTGCATTCTCCGATCTTCACGCTTCTTTTTCATTTCTGCTTCCTTTTGCTCTAGTTTTTGAAACTGCT
>JAPLDC010000225.1:952-6265 GCA_026391935.1 Bacteroidota bacterium
CTCGCGTTTCAAAATTATCGCTTTAGTCTTCACTTGTTGATCAGCAGTCAGACTTAATTCCTTTGTCATTCGCTTTGTCATATTCTCGGCTCGTTCTTCCGGAGTTTTTAAAGGTGCATTTTTCTTGGGTGGCTCCTGAGCCATCCCCTTTACCGATGCTATCACAACAGTAAATAAAATCAAAATTATTTTTTTCATTGTTTATGTATTTTGCATTATGACAACAAAAAATAACGAAGGTTTAATCATCAGAAATAATCAATTCTATTTGAAAGAAATTATATTACTTTTAGACTATGAAAAAATCAGTCGCAATTATTGGAGGTGGACCCTCAGCATTAATACTTGCTGCTCATCTGAACGAACAAAAGTTTAATGTCACAATTTACGAGCGAAATGCTGCTCTTGGCAGAAAATTTCTAGTGGCAGGGGAAGGTGGATTTAATCTGAGCCATTCAGAAGAAATGGAGAAATTTATTTCCAGATACATTCCGCCTGATTTTTTTCAACAAATTATTCCCGGTTTTTCTACCGACAATCTTCGCGATTGGTTTAAAAATATCGGCATCGAAACATTCATCGGTAGCAGTAATCGTGTGTTTCCAATTAAAGGAATAAAGCCCATCGATGTTCTTAATGCTATTCTAAATGAATTAAGAAAAAAAAATGTTACAATAAAAACAAATCATAATTGGAAAGGATGGGAAAATGAAAAACTTATTTTCGAAGCACCTCCCCCTTTGGAGGGGGCAGGGGAAGGATTTGACATCACCATTTTTTCACTTGGCGGTTCCAGCTGGAAAGTAACCGGCTCTGATGGTTCCTGGACAAATTATTTTTCAGAAAAAAACATTGAGATCATTCCTTTTCAAGCATCCAATTGCGCACAAGAAGTAAAATGGAATACTGAGTTCATGAATAAAGCTGAAGGTAAAATATTGAAAAATATATCTATCAAATGTGGCGACAATGAACAAAAAGGTGAACTTGTAATTACAAAATTCGGATTGGAGGGAGGAGCCATATATGCAATGAGCCCTCAGATCAGAAAGCAACTTAACGAAAATGAAACTGCAACAATCTATCTTGATCTGAAACCTGCACTTACTATCGAACAGATAAAAGATAAATTCAGTGCGCGTGGAAATCGCTCCATAAAAAAATTGTTGATCGACAGATTAAATTTTGATGATACCCAGATCGAACTTTTGAAAACAATTCTATCAAAAGACGATTTTACATATCTGGAAACACTTGCAAAAAAAATAAAAGCACTTCCAATTTCAATTTCTTCCTCTGCCCCAATAGATGAAGCCATATCCACTGTTGGAGGAATAGCATTAACAGAGATCGATACAAATTTTCAATTAAATAAACTACCGGACAATTATTGCATTGGAGAAATGCTCGACTGGGATGCACCAACAGGAGGCTATTTATTACATGCTTGTTTTGCAATGGGGCATAATTTAGCAGAACAATTAAATTTGGAATAATTACTCTTTACTTCAATCCCGTTTCGTGAATGAATCTGTTTGGCAAAATGAATAATCCCTCTCCATTTCTGTATCAGCAAGAATTTGATCTTTGTCTTTTCATATATTTTTAATTAAATTTGATTATCACAAAGCCACTCGCCATGAAACATCTTAAAATTGTAATTCTTTCTTTATCCATTTCACTTTCTGTAAATGCCTTCTCACAAACAAAATCAACAAGTAAAAGATTTACAATAAATAAAGCTGCTACAATAAATGTTGCTGATATTAAGGAAGACTGGAACCCCGTAGTACAAAACATTGAAATGCC
This sequence comes from Bacteroidota bacterium, assembly GCA_026391935.1. Classification (GTDB taxonomy): domain Bacteria; phylum Bacteroidota; class Bacteroidia; order 2-12-FULL-35-15; family 2-12-FULL-35-15; genus 2-12-FULL-35-15. The sequence goes on from JAPLDC010000225.1 coordinate 2,762, forward strand.
AAAACCAAACGGAAACAGCGAAAAACAAAAACGGAATGCTATAAAAGACAGTCTGGCGATAGTCTATCCTAAGAAATATAAATCTACTGTTTCCAAAAGCCCTCTGTCGATCCCTGCTCCTTTTCTAGGACAAAATCTTCAAGGAAACATATACAATAGCAGTACCCCAAATGATAATGAGATCGCAATTTCAAATGACAACAAAATTATTTCTGTGCAAAACGCTACTGTTTTCAAATATGATATTAATACAGGAACTTCTTTAGGTTATTTTTCACTTACAGCATTTGCAACGGCTCTTGCAAACCCGAATACGAAATTCGATCCAAAAGTAATTTACGATCCTATACAGGATAAATTTATTCTCGTTTTTTTGAATGGTTTTACAGATACAACCAGCAGTATAACCGTTGCATTTTCTGCCTCCAACGACCCTAACGGTATCTGGAACATGTACGAACTTCCTGGAAACCCATTTGGCAATGGATTATGGACCGACTACCCAATGATCGCAATGACGGACCAAGAATTATTCATTACCGGCAATCTTCTTTATCCCGATTCGAGTTGGCAAACAGGTTTTAATGAAAGTGTCATTTGGCAGGTAAATAAAAATAGCGGTTATAGCGGGTCATCCATTCAAGCGATGGTTCATCATAACATTACGTGCGTTGGAAAACCTGTCAGAAATATTTGTCCTGTTAAAGGCGGACTTGATACTTACGGACCTGATATGAATTTTCTTTCTGATAGAAATCTGGATCCACAAAACGATACCGTTTTTTTAGTTCATTTAAATGATACGATTGGCGCACTCGGACAAGCTATTACTGTTACACCACTAATTTCTCCAATCTCTTATTTTATGCCGCCACAAGCGTCGCAACCCGGAGCAGGAGTGCAACTTCTGGAAACAAATGATTCAAGGATTTTGGCCGCCTTCATTGAAAATGATAAAATACAATATGTAAATAACTGCCTTGATACTGCTTCGGGGTTTGCGGCAGTATACCACGGAATTATTAATGACATAAGCACCTCACCCTACATTACCGCTAATATTATTTCGGATACTTTATTGGAACTAGGGTACCCAAATATTTCTTATGCCGGTTCGGGAACCACGGATCAAACTTCAATCATCAGTTTTGATCATACTGCACTAACTGTTTTTCCTGGAGTTTCTGCATTGACATCTGATGGCAACGGAAATTATTCTCCGATAACTACAGTTAAATCCGGAGCTGGATTTTTTAGCATCTTATCAGGAAACGAACGCTGGGGAGATTATTCGGGGTCACAAAGAAAATACAACCAGCCTGGAAGAGTATGGGTAAACGGGATGTGGGGAAGCACTGCCCACAAAAACATTACCTGGATAGGAGAACTTTCTTTAAGCTCATTGGCAGGCATCAGTAATCCAAAACCCAACAATACTATAGATCAGATGATGGTATATCCTAATCCAACCGCTGACCTGATGAATGTATCCATTAATCTCGAAAAGCTGGAATACCTGCAATTTGAAGTTATTGACGTTACAGGAAAATTGCTGAAAGTATTGTTAAATGACAGAGTGAAAGCGGGGAAAAATAATTTTAACTTTTCAACTGCCCCTTTATCAAAAGGAATTTACTTTTTGAAAGTAACATCAGGAACAAAAGAAATCTTGGTGCAGAAATTTGTGAAAGAGTAAACTATATTTTCAAAGTTCATTTTTCTGAAAAGTTGTTTGAACATCTATCTTAATTACATGTGTTGGGTCCAAAACATATTAGCCAAGGAAGTTCTATTCCAATTGTATCAATATAAACTGTTTCCTTATTTGTATCAGGAGCGATGTTGTGAAAATAAAGATTGTTGTTTTCTAACTTAAAAGGTAACTCCTCTTGTCCGTTTAAATAATAATCTTTTTTTTGTTTTAGATTATTTCGAATAAAAACGATTTGGGAATGTCCATGAATTTCAATAGTAGCTTGAACTTCACCAAAAACTGTAACTACATGAGATATTACAGTTCCATCCTTTTCCTTGATTTCACCTAAATAAATTATTTCTTCTTTACCGTACTTTGTTTTATTTTTTTGTTTTTTATTGATAAGGTCGGCATGAATATATTTCGTGAAATCCGTTTCTTCATCCGAATGAATAATAGAATCCCATTTTTCTTTCTTCTTCACTTCCTGCTCATACACTGCAATTTTATCTTTTGAATTGATACTTTGTTTATCTGTTTTTTGATTATTACAAGAAAACAATGGAGATAAAAACATGAAAAGATAAAATATTTTTTTTGTCATATTAATTGTATTTGTAATAATAACACATTCGGCAATCGTCACAAATAAAAAAAACGTCAGCTCATGCTGACGTTAAATTTCTGAATAGTATAAATAATGTTTGGAAATTAGATTGAACCCATGCCAAGCATCAATACAGGATTTTCTAAATTACGTTTCAAGGTTTGTAAAAATGCAGAACCCAGCGCTCCGTCAACAACTCTGTGGTCACAGGATAATGTTACTTTCATAATATTCCCCGGTACTACTTGACCGTTCTTTACAACCGGAGTTTGCTTTATTGCTCCCACAGCTAAAATACAAGCATCGGGAGGATTAATAATTGCAGTAAATTCTTCTATACCAAACATTCCCAAATTAGATATGGTAAATGTATTTCCTTCCCAATCACTTGGTTGTAATTTTTTATCTTTTGCTTTAGTCGAAAAATTGCGAACCTCGGCACCAATTTGTGATAATGTTTTACCATCCGCAAAACGGACAACAGGAACCAATAATCCATCTTCCACAGCTACAGCAACACCAATATGAATATGTTCGTTGTAACGAATTTTATCTCCTAGCCATGATGAGTTTACTTTCGGATGTTTTCTGATGCTTGATGCAACCGCTTTTACTACGAGGTCGTTAAAAGATATTTTGACATCCGTATGTGTATTGATTGCCTCACGTACTTTGATTGCCACTTCCATATCAATTTCCATTGTTAAATAAAAATGAGGAGCGGTAAATTTACTTTCAGCCAATCGTTTTGCAATGGTCTTGCGCATTTGTGAAACAGCTTCTTCCGTATAACTTTCAACACCAACAAATGTGGACATGCCACTGTTAGATTTGAAATTATCAATATCACGTTTTACGATGCGACCATTGTCGCCACTACCTTTTAAAGCGTTAACACTAATTCCTTTATCCTCTGCTAATTTTTTCGCAAGTGGAGAGATCTTTGAACGTCCGTTATTACTTAATGTATCAACCTTATTAGATTCGACCGTTTTTACTTCTGCTTTTTGTTCAACAACTTCCACTTTCGGAGAATCAACAATAGCAACCTTCTCGCTTTCAACTTTTGTACTTTCAACGCCTCTTGCCGCTTCGGCAGCTAAAACGGCAGAAATATCTTCCCCTTCTTTTCCTAAAATTGCCAAAATTGAATCTACCGGTGCGCCTTTTCCTTCTTGCACGCCAACATGCAACAATACAC
>JAPLDC010000273.1 GCA_026391935.1 Bacteroidota bacterium
GCTGACTTATTCTTCCAAATGATACAGCGTTAACCCTGCGATTGGTGTTTCAATGATCGTTTCAATATTCACACCTTTATTCGCTGCCACTGCACGAAGAATATTACTAAAATAAAATGCCACAGAACCTGTACAACTTAATTTCAATTCTTTATATCGTTGGTATTTGCAGATATGTTTTTCGAAAAACTGCCCGAAAGAATCCGCTACCAGATCAATAATATATTGTTCCTTCAAATTTTGATAAATAAACTTACAGAATGAAGCCAGAAAACGATTTGGCATTGACTTACGGTATACAGCATCAATAATATCATCTTTACTCAACTTAAACCTCTCAAAGAATCTATTTGCAAGATCGGGCGGCAACTCATCATTTAAATATGCCTGAATAAATGTTTTTCCTATATGCGCTCCGCTTCCTTCATCCCCAAGAATATATCCTGTAGAAATTCTATTTTCAACAATTTCCTTTCCATCATAATAACAAGTATTTGAACCTGTTCCTAAAATTGCTACTATGCCGACATTTCTTCCACACAAGGCACGAGCTGCTCCAAGCAAATCTGAATTAATATTAATTCCGGATCCGGGAAAAATTCCGGAAAGTGCATTTTCAATTATCTCTTTTTTATCATCCAATTTGCAACCTGCGCCATAGAAAAAAATCTCAAGTTCAGCGTTTGATATTTGAATGCTCAATTGAGGAATAAGTTCGGATATCAACACCTGCCCTATCTGCTCAGAAGTTTGAAAAAATGGATTTATTCCTTGTGTGGAAAACTGATGGATTTTCTTGTTTGAATCTATCAAACGCCAATCAGTTTTTGTAGAACCGCTATCTGCAATTAGGATCATATCTTATTAATAAAAAGCTTTACTAATGTATACATCTTTATGCAAAAAGCAATAATTACTTTTTCTTTTGTCCAGTATAAGATTTGGTGATAACATATTTCATTATTAAATCCGATTGTTCAAGACTTAGCTTTGCTTTTTTATCCATTATAGGAAGTATCTCTAGCCACCTCTTTTCAGGATATCGGTTTGGAGCCCTCAAAAAATGGCAGCCCCCGCATTTAGCTACATATAATTTATAGCCTGCATTCAATTGCTCCAATGATGAATCATCCCATTTTGTTTTTGCTAATGTCTCATCTTCAACAGTCAGTTTAAAACCAACAGTAGAGCAACAAACCAATGAAATACAAAAAATGATACTGATTAATATTTTATATTTGGATAAAGCCATTATTTAAAAACTAAAACCAATTAATAATCTGATTTCTGCTTTTTCGAATTCACTTACATTCAAACGATTCGGATTTTCATTATTCATTTGTAAATTTTTCCACTGTGGTAAAGCATTCAGAATAATAAAGAAACCATCACCGCTATAAAATAATGATGGACCACCAAATAAAGCAGCATGCTCCAATTTATTACTTACAAGAACGTTTTTTTGAACAACCTCTAACCCTAAACCAACATTGGGCTTAAACATATGCATATAGGCAATATCTACTTCGGGTTTAAACGCTTCCTCCTTGATTGTTTTTCCTTTTTTTATATCAAATCCCACTTCATATTCTCCAACAATATTCAAAGCAACAGAATTGTTTTCTGTTTTTTTGTCTAAGATCAATTTTCCTTCAAATTCAAATTCAGTAGGAGAAAAAGTAAGCTCTGCATAAATTGCCGATCCAATAGCATTTGCAACAGGATCAGAAAGTTTTAACTTCCATTCGCTTGATACAGAAAACAATGTTGATCTGAAAATGCCGTCTATTGAAGTATCTGCAATGCTTCCCAACGTATCTAAATGCGCCCCCTCGGCACTATATTCAACATTTAAATAAACAGAGGTTTGTAATTTATCGGTCAAGCCTACTTCAAGTTCTAGGCGCTGATCTAGTCTATTGTAAAAATATTGGCGACCTGTTCTGAATGTATTACATAATTCAAGATCTTTTGTATCCTTTGGCAAAGTAGTGCTTTGATAGGTTCTTACAAAAGTCCGGTCTTGCGCATAAGTTGCACTTGGATAGAATGAAATAATAATAATTGCAAGAATTATAATTTTCCTCATAAACAGAAATTTATTTAGATTAATTAAAAGCTACAACACAAATGTATGCCTTGACGGATATTGCTACAATACCTTAAATGCGGTATATTAATAAAAGTAGTGGATGCAAAAGCTCTTAATTGCTAGCAAATAGAAAGTGATTCGGGGAAATAAGAGCTTCGCGAACAGCAAACATAACCAGTCCTGCAGTATTATTCACTCCCAGTTTGTTCATGATATTTTTACGGTGCGTGGTAACGGTATGAGTACTCAAAAATAATTTATCGGCAACCTCTTTGTTTGAAAGACCTTCAGCAATTAATTTAATAATTTCCATTTCACGGTCACTAATATTCAAACCAACGCAGGAGTATTCATTTTTTGCTGAACCATTCTCCAATACGGCACTTGCTATTCTGCCACATAATATTTTTTCGCCTTTTGCAGTTTTATAAATAGCATCAATAACTTCCTCCTGCTCGCAATCTTTTAACAAATGGCTAGTTACTCCTGAATTTAATGCTTTTGCAATCAATCTATTATTTTGATAATTAGCGATCGCCAAAAAATGTGCATGGGGGAAATTTTTCACAACTTGCTTTAAACCATCCAGACTATAATTGGAGGAAGTATAATCTATGATAATTAGATCCGGGTTTAAATATTTCGACTGATCTACAAACTCAGAAGCACTTAATGCTTCAGAAATAAGTTCAAATTCCGGAATTTCTTCGAGGAGGATTGCCAGACCTTTACGACTTAAAAAATGGCTATCTGCTATGATTATCTTAACTTTTGACACTTTTTTCTTATTTAGATTGATTTTAAATAATACTCAAAAGTACAAATAGATCTGATTTCTACAAACTAAAAAAGAGTGATTTTAATCATAGTTTTTCAGGACCACACTTTCCCCTTCATTTGCCAGGATTGTGTTCTCAAAAACAGACCTTGCCTCAGCTAAAAGAGGATCTAAATCCTTATACCTGGCAGAATAGTGGCCAATCATCAATTGTTTGACTGAAGCTTTTTGTGCGATCATTCCAGCTTGATATGCAGTAGTATGAAAGGTTTCTTTTGCCCTTGCTTCCATTTCCTGTAAAAAAGTGGCTTCATGATACAATAGATTCACCCCTTGAATATATTCCAAAATACGCTCATCATAACAGGTATCTGAACAATAAGCATAGCTTCTTGGCTTGTGCACTGCAGTGATCAAATCCTTATTATTAATTACTTCACCATTTTCCTTAATAAGATCAGCGCCTGTTTTTATTGCTATTATTTGCTCAACACTCAATTGATAAGAATGAATTACCTCCTTTGAAATATTGGCCATTAAAGATTTTTCTTTAAAAATAAATCCGCAGCAAGGAATCCTATGATTCAAAACGATTGTCCTCACTTCAACTCTATCGTCCTCAAAGATCAGATCATTATTAATAAACTGATGCGGATGAAATACAATATTAAAGTTTAAGTGCGATTGAGAATGTTTTAATTGTATTTCAATTATTTCCTGCAATTCGGCCGGGCAATACAAATGAATTTCAACTGTGCGACCTAGCAAATGCATACTTGATAATAATCCAACTAAACCAAAATAATGATCCCCGTGAAGATGACTGATAAAAATATGGTTGATCCTTTGAAATTTAAGTTTGAACCTTCGTAATTGAATTTGGGTTGCTTCACCACAATCAATTAAAAAAAACCGCTCAGCAATATTTAGTAGCTGAGCGGTTGGATTACGTTTAGATGTTGGAGTTGCACTGCTGCAACCAAGAATTGTCAATTCAAAATTTTGCATTATTTCATTGCAACAATCATACGTTTTGTGATTGTTTTATCGCCATTAGTAATAGAATAAATATAAACGCCTGGTGAAAAAGAATTAGCTTCAATTCTTATTGAATTAACACCTTTAGATGCAGCATATCTATTATCAAAAATAACAGCACCAAGTAAGTTATAAACCTTGAACTCAACTTGAGAATTAGTAATTGATGAAAAGCGAATTTCAGTGTTTTCACTAAAAGGATTTGGAGAATTTTGATCTACATCAAATTTCGTAAGATCTAATGTCTCGATTCCCGCTGGAGCAAGCACTATACTTCTGTATTGTTTGTTATCAATACCTTGTGTAAATGGAGTTCCTAAAATAGGTAAAGTAAGATGCCCCATTGCGTGCACGATAATTTGATGATTCCATACAACTGAAGGAGTTCCAGAAATTAAGATACAACCATTTGTGGCGGCAGGAAAGCTACAACTAGCAGGAACGCAAGTATAAGATAAACCGGGAGCTAAACTATCAACACCAACAATATCAATTGAAGTAAGACCGGTTCCCGGAGGCGCTCCAAAACCAGAAGGGTCAGCAGGCACTTTCATACTTACAACTTGGTTATATGGAACACCAACTGTTCCAGAAGCTAAACCTGTTGTACTATCCGGACAAATTCCATAAGTAGAAGACACAGGAATACATGATACATCCGGTGTACATTGTGCAAAGGAACTTGAAATTCCAACAGATGAAAATAATACAAATGAAGCGAGTAGTTTTTTAATCATAGTAATATTAATTTAGGGTTAGTAATTGGTTTTATTATTAAGCGTGAACAGCGAGCATATCTTTTTCTTCAACTTGTGTATTTACAATATTTAATATTGAATCTAATTGAGAAATGGCAATCAATTTTTTTACAGGTTCTTGCAAACCGGTTAAAATAAACGCCCCCTGACTATTTTTACAAAGTCGGTTTGCAACCAATATAGCGCTTAAGCCGGAAGAATCGCAATAGCGGGTATCTGATAGATCGAGAATAATATTTTTCGAACCATCTGTACTCAAAACAACCAATTCCGATTTTAAAGACGGAGCTAAATTACTATCCAACTTCTCAGCAAGTACTTTAATGAACGTATATTTTTCCGTTTTATCAATTTGAAAACTCATTTCTATATTTTATTTATAACAAATATATGATTTTTTGCAGAACAAAACAATATTGATTTTCAACATTTTTCAACTAAATAGATGAATTTATTCCACATAATAGCACTCATTTAGGCTAAAAATAAAGAGCTGGGATGTTGCAAATGTCAGAAAAAAAGAAGCTGCAACCTATTTGAATAGATAATAATTGATATTGGTAAAATAAGGAAGTAATCGTTTTTATGCTCGTCCTGCCAAAAGAAATAAAACAGCCATTCTCACAGCTACTCCATTTTCAACCTGCTCCAAAATAATACTTTGGCTACCGTCAGCAACATCACTTGTAATCTCAACGCCACGGTTGATCGGACCGGGATGCATCACAATGATCTTTTTCGTTAATGAGTCCAACAGTTCTTTGTTTAGTCCAAAAAGCATGGTGTATTCGCGTAAGGAAGGAAAATATTTTATGTCCTGACGTTCCAATTGTATGCGTAGCATATTTGCTACATCACACCATTCTAGTGCTTTCCGAAGGTTGTGTTCTACTTTTACTCCGAGGCTATGAATGTATTTTGGCATCAAGGTAGTTGGTCCGCAAACCATTACTTCTGCACCTAATTTTTGAAGACAAAATATATTTGACAAGGCTACACGGGAGTGTAAAACATCGCCAATGATCGCAATTTTTTTCCCTTTAATATTTCCAAGTTTTTCTTTGATTGAAAAAGCATCCAACAAAGCTTGCGTAGGATGTTCGTGAGCTCCGTCACCAGCATTTACAATTTTAGCGTCAATATGTTTGGATAAAAACACTGCTGCGCCGGGATTCGGATGACGCATTACAACCATATCCACTTTCATGGCAAGTATATTATTTACTGTATCAATCAATGTTTCACCCTTTTTCACAGAAGAAGAAGCGGACGAAAAATTAACGACATCAGCACTTAAACGTTTTTCAGCTAACTCAAAAGATAGTTTTGTTCTGGTAGAATTTTCGAAAAATAAATTTGCAATGGTAATATCTCTAAGGGAAGGAACTTTTTTAATTGGGCGATTTATGACTTCTTTAAAACTTTCGGCTGTGGTCAATATTAAATTAATATCGTCTGCTGTCAGCTCTTTTATTCCAAGTAGGTGTTTGGTACTTAGTTTAGTCATTAGTCATTAGAATTTAATCATTAGATAAAAGCGTTACTTTATCAGCACCATCTGTTTCTTTCCATTCCACTTTCACTTTTTCTGATGCTATGGAATCGATGATTTTACCAATATATTTTGCCTGTATCGGCAAATGTCGACTCAATCTTCTGTCAATCAATACAAGCAATTCAACATCATTCGGGCGGCCAAAAGCAAGCATAGCATCTAAACCGGCACGGATAGTGCGACCGGTAAATAAAACATCATCCACAAGGATCACATTTTTCCATTCGATTATAAAATCAATCAATGTTGCGTTTGGAACTAATTCTTTTTGGCGGAAGTCATCACGGTAAAAAGTAGTATCAAGACTACCACATTTGATGTCTTTCTTTTTTAGAATTTCCTGAAGTTTTTTCTGAATACGCTTTGCGAGATAAATACCTCGGGGTTGAAGACCAATAATTACTGTTTTGGAAAAATCGTTGTGTACTTCAATCAATTGATAACAAAGCCGGGTAACGGTAATTTCGAAGTGCTTACTGTCTAAAATGATTCTTGGCTTCATCATACTAGAGAACAAAAGTAAACTATATTTTTGATAAAAAGATATTAAAACTGAATTATTTCTATTCAGCCAAATTCAGAGATACGTTTATTTACAAATTCATTTTTTTTAATGTGGTTTGAACTTGCCTTAGACTATCCTTAAAATAATTGATTTTTTTAAAGAAAGAATCATCCAAGAAATTTTCAGCCTTTTCAATTTCCCTGACCTTGCCTATCAGGTCTTTTATTTCTAACATATCGATTGATGACTTTATTTTATGCGCGTAATTTTTTATAGCACTATAATTTTTAGCTGCAACTGCTGTATCAATATTATCGATAGTTTCAGTTACCAATTCACAAAAAAGCTCAACCATCGACTTAACAAAGTCGTCATTTTCAGGCGAAATATCTTTGAGTTTATCTAAACTAAAACCGGGCACCACAGCGTTTAATTCCTTTTGCCCTGGCTCTTTTACCACACTATCGTTTTTCAAAAGTTTAATAATTTTTAGAGCAAGTTCATTTTTATTAAATGGTTTCGATATGTAGTCGTTCATTCCTGCGTCCAAACATTTTTCTCGATCACCAATAATTGCATTTGCTGTAAGTGCTATAATAGGTGTCGTTATATTTAATTTATTCCTGATCATTTTAGTAGCAGCTATTCCATCAATACCTGGCATTTGCAGATCCATCAAAATTATATCATACGGGTCATTAATAAGAAATTCAATCGCTTCAGACCCATTATTAGCAACCGTTACAACCATTCCAAATTGCTCCAAAATGGTTATTGCTAAAAATTGATTGACCTTATTATCTTCAACCAACAGAACATTTTTAGAATTAAGCTCAGTTGTATCAATGTTTTTCTCAATTGGCAAATCAGTTAAACCATAATTTTCTTTTTTTAACTGAATTTGAAAGCTAAAAGTGCTCCCTACCCCTTTCTCACTTACAACTTTTAATTCGCTGCCAAATAAATTAACGAGTTGTTTTGAAATCGAGAGTCCCAAACCAGTTCCTCCATACTTTCTATTAATAGAAGAATTCTCTTGCATAAAGCTTTCAAAAACAGTTTCTTGTTTATCTTCATCAATCCCTATTCCGGTATCCTTAACAATAAATTGCACGACCTGTTTATCGACTGAATCTTCTATCAATTTACATATTAAATCTACGCCACCTTTTTTTGTAAATTTAATTGCATTTGCTAATAAATTGTTTAAAACTTGAACTAATCGTCCTGAATCGGCTTTAAAAAACTCATTGATCTTTGAATCAATATGTATAGAAAAAAACAAGTTTTTTTCTATCGTTTTAATTTCAAATTGAAGAGCCGTATTTTTTATTACACTATGAAATGCAAAAACATTTTCTTCTAAAATCATCTTATCCAATCCAATTTTCG
>JAPLDC010000048.1 GCA_026391935.1 Bacteroidota bacterium
AAAACTATCAGCAACTAAAGAGCAGCCATAAATAAATTAATGTCTTTGTAAGGCAATTTGAACATTTCAGCTAACACTCGATTGGTAAGTGTTCCATTATAAATATAAACGCCATTTCTAACACCTGCATCTCTTCGTAACATATTTTCAACACCACCTTCTTCTCCGATATTCAATAGAATAGGAGCAAAAATGGTACTCAATGCGTAAGATGCGGTACGGGAAACACGGGATGCTATATTCGGAACACAATAATGAATTACGCCATGCTTACGGAATACAGGCTTTGTGTGGTTTGTGACTTCCGATGTTTCGAAACAACCACCCTGATCAATGCTAACATCAATAATTACAGAACCAACTTTCATTTCACTCACCATTTCCTCCGAAACAACACAAGGTGTTCTTCCTTTCTGAGCACGAATCGCTCCGATCACCACATCTGCAGTTTTTAAATGCTTTGCAAGTACACGAGGTTGAATCACAGAAGTAAATACCCTCGTTCCAATATCGCTTTGCAATCGTCTTAAACGATAAATATTATTATCAAATACTTTTACTGATGCTCCCAAACCTAATGCAGCACGAGTAGCAAATTCGCCAACCGTTCCTGCACCCAAAATAACTACTTCGGTTGGAGAAATCCCAGAGATACCACCCAAAATAGCACCTTGTCCATTATTTACATTACTTAAATATTCGGCAGCAATCAGAATTGAAGTACCACCAGCAATCTCCCCCATTGAACGGATGACAGTATATATGCCATCAATATCCTGAATCCAATCAAAAGCAATAGCAGTAACACGTTTAGCAATCAATTGCTTCAAAAAATCTTCTGGTTGAACTGTTAATTGAAGAGCCGAAATAAGTGTTTGTCTTTGTTGCATCATCTCGATCTCTTGAGGAGCCGGAGGTGCAACTTTCAATATGATATCTGCTTTATAAACTTCTTCTGCGCTATAAACAATCTGAGCACCTGCTTCGCTGTAATCATGATCCTGAAAATTAGCCATTTTACCCGCATTGGTCTCAACAATGATCTGATGCCCATTATTAACTAATAAGGCCACAGCATCCGGAACCAGTGCTACACGATTTTCTTGAAACGAAATTTCTTTTGGGATCCCTATAAACAATTTGCCTTTTTTACGACCAACTTCAAGCATTTCTTCTTGAGGCATTAATGCTGTTTGGGAAAGTGAAGCCAATAATTCCTTTGATGTTTTCATTTTATTAAGCTTGTGAAAGACCAAATTTACGAAAAAAAGGGAACTGAAACACTGACGACTTGTATAAAACGGAATTAATCTGATATTAAAAAAAACGAAGAATGCGCTTTTCCCCTTCCACAGATATTTTCAAATTCAAAATATCATCGGGAAGTAAATCAACAATTTTTTCAGGCCATTCTATAAAACAATAGGCATCCGAATAAAAATAATCCTCATACCCCATATCATAGGCTTCACTTATCTTTTTGATCCTGTAAAAATCAAAATGATATATTTTTTTTCCGGAAGGTGTAAGATACTCATTAACGATTGAAAAAGTAGGACTGCTAACGAGCTCTTTAACTCCCAATTCCTCACAGATCGATTTTATTAATGTGGTTTTTCCTGCTGCCATCTCTCCATAAAAAGCAATTACCTTTTTATCGGCAAATGCCTCAATGAGTTTCTTCGCAACAGTTGTTAGTTCAGATATATTATTGATAGTAATTGTAGGCATGACTGTAATTCTATAGGAACGCTGATCTTTATGATTATTATGATTAAAATGATCTAATTATTTGTGGTTTATTATTGGAGTTATAATAAATTATGATTGAAAAATAATTGTTTATTTATTAATGTAAAGCACTGCATTACCCTCATGAACTCTACTTCCTTCATACTTCCAAGTACTTTCTGAAATTTTAATTATCGAATTTTCTTTTGTCTTTTTTAGTAAAATAGAATTTTCTGAAAACCAATTCTGAAATTCTTGACTTTTGTATTTCTCTTTTGCATACCCAACTCCTTGTCTAGCTTGAAGAACACATAACGATCCGGGAGTAATAATGTTAAGACTATCGGGATCATTTTTATACTTTACATAAATAGTATCAGCCGTTTGATTTTTCACACAATACTGAAGTTTATAGAATGGATCGCAACTATAAAATAGAATACAAATGCAAAAAAACATAATACATTTCATCAACCTAAATTTTTAGTTTTAAAACATAAAAACATCAACAATAAAAATCGTAAAAATCATAATCAATCTGCGTTCTATTTCTATTTTGCGGATAATGTTATAAATGGAATTATCATTTCCTCCAAACTCAAACCTCCATGTTGAAAGGTGTTACGGTAATATCCTACATAATAATTGAAGTTATTAGGATAGGCAAAAAACTTATCCTCTTTTACAAATACGTATGCTGAACTCAAATTTTGTTTTGGCAAAAAAGCATCGGCAGGATTTCGAATTTCAAAGACATCCTTTTTTACATAATCCAAACTTTTCCCTTGTTTGTATCGTAAATTAGTATTTACATTTTTATCACCAACTACCTTAGAAGGTTCAGTAACTTTAATCGTACCATGATCGGTTGTGATCACTAGCTTGCATTTTTTTGCAGCAATTTGTTTTAAGATATCATGCAAAGGAGAATGCTCAAACCAAGATAAAGTTATTGAGCGGTAAGCCTTTTCATCATCTGCAAGCTCTCTGATCACTTCCATTTCTGTACGGGCATGGGAAAGCATATCCACAAAATTGTAAACGATGACATTCAATTTATTCTGCATCAAATTACTCATATTCTCTGCCAACTTTTTCCCTGCAGCTATATTCGTAATTTTATTGTAGCTCATTTTAATATCCTTGCCCAATCGTTTCAACTGCTCTTGCAACAATTCTTCTTCATGCATATTTTTCCCGCCTTCATCTTCGTCATTCAACCATAATTTTGGAAAACGCTTTTCAATTTCTGATGGCATCAAACCGGCAAAAAATGCATTGCGGGCATATTGTGTAGCCGTTGGTAAAATTGCGCTATACAGATCTTCCTGTTCTACTTTAAAATATTCTGCAATAATTGGCTGAATTATTTTCCATTGATCGTAACGCAAATTATCGATCAGTAAAACAAAAGTTGTATCATTCTTATCCAGCAAAGGTGCTACCTTCGCTTTAAAAATAGTGTGAGAAAATAAGGGACCATCCGATACTTTTCCATTTAGCCAACCGATATAATTATTTTCAACAAATTTTCCGTACAACTTATTTGCCTCAGATTTTTGCATCTTGAGGATCTCTATCATGCTCTCATCCTTACTTTTATCCAACTCTAGCTCCCAATAAACCAATTTCTTATACACTTCTACCCACTCTGCCCATGTCAACTTATCGCCCATCGTCATTCCGATCTGGCGGAATTCCTGTTGGTAGTTGGATGTTGTTTTTTCGCTGATCAAACGTTTATTATCCAATGTCTTTTTCAGAGAAAGTAAAATTTGGTTCGGGTTAACCGGTTTGATCAGATAATCAGAGATCTTGGAACCGATTGCATCTTCCATCAAATATTCTTCCTCACTTTTTGTGATCATAATTACAGGTAGGTCTGAATGCTTTGCTTTTAAACGATTAAGCGTTTCCAAACCGGTAAGTCCGGGCATATTTTCATCCAGTAAAACAACAGAAAAATTATTTTTCTCTACCAACTCCAACGCCTCATCACCACTTGTAGCAGTTGTTATTTCATATCCTTTATCTTTCAGGAATAAAATATGTGGCTTTAACAAATCAATTTCATCATCGGCCCATAAAACACTGATTTTTTCCATAATTATCATATAAATTGATTTTATAAAGTTAAATATATAATCTGCTTCCTTTGTTAAAAAAAGATAAATTATCTTTGCAAAGATGAACTCATTTTCCAATAAGCTAAAAATATTTAACGATCCAATCTATGGTTTCGTATCTCTACCCTACGAAATAATTTTCGATCTTATCGAACACCCTTATTTTCAGCGTTTACGAAGAATCAAACAATTAGGATTAACAAATCTGGTTTATCCCGGAGCGCTGCATACACGCTTTCACCATGCCATGGGTGCAATGCATTTAATGGGTCAAGCAATAGACGTAATTCGTGCAAAAGGTCATGAAATAACAGAAGAAGAAGCGAAAGGGGTGACCATTGCTATACTTTTACATGATATCGGTCACGGACCATTTTCACATGCATTAGAACATAGCATTGTGAACAATATTACACATGAAGATATTTCTGAGCTTTTCATGAGCCGATTGAACGAAGAGTTCGATGGAAAATTAACACTGGCAATCAACATTTTTCAAAATAAATATAAAAAGAAATTCCTGCATCAATTAGTTTCCAGTCAACTCGATATGGACCGTTTAGACTATCTGAACCGCGACAGTTTCTTTACAGGAGTTTCGGAAGGCGTTGTTAGTTCTGACAGAATAATAAAAATGCTGAATGTTGTAAATGATCAATTAGCAATTGAAGCAAAAGGAATTTATTCAATTGAGAAATTTATCATCGCACGTAGATTGATGTATTGGCAGGTTTATTTACATAAAACAGTTTTGAGTGCCGAAAGTTTGCTTGTGAATATTTTAAGGCGCGCAAAAGAACTTGCAGAAAAAAAAGAACAACTTTTTTGCACTCCGGCTTTGCAAACATTTCTTTACAACAAATACAGCGAAAGTGATTTTTCAAAAAATCCGAAGTTGCTTGAAATTTTTTCTCAATTGGACGATAATGATATCATGACCTCGATAAAAGTTTGGGCTTCACATAAAGACATAGTACTTTCAAGTCTTTGCAAGCAATTGACCGATCGCAAATTATTTAAAGTGGAATTGCAGAATCAGGCCTTTAAAGAAGATAAAATAAAAGCCATCAAACAAGAAATTAAAAAACGTTTAAAACTCAATGATAAAGAAGTGAATTATTTCGTTTTTACGGGAATGGTAACAAACGATGCATATCGAGCTGATAAGATCCGTATAAATATTTTATTTAAGGATGGCACTGTTTCCGATATTGCAGAAGCCTCCGACCAATTGAGCATTGACGTACTCGCGAAGACCGTAAAAAAACATTATATCTGCTATCCGAAATAGTCCATTCGTTAAATGGTTTATTTGATTTTTCAATGTATCAATCTGTTAATTAATACAAAATCACAGTGCACTGAATTGCAAAT
>JAPLDC010000536.1 GCA_026391935.1 Bacteroidota bacterium
GAAATAAAAATATTCGTAGAAACTTCACAGGCCTAAAATACAAAATCAATGTGACAATTTGAAAATGTGCTAATCGGAAACTGAAAAATGATAAATAGATTCGTAAATTCGCATTTGAAAAGGATCAAAGCAACAGACTATTTTTTATTGAGAAAAGAGTGTAAATAATTCGTATACCATGAAATTGAAAGAAATTACTGATCATTTGGAATCCTTTGCTCCTTTGGCTTATCAGGAAAGTTATGATAATTCGGGATTGATCTGTGGAAATAATGAAATGGAAATTACCGGAGCTATTATTTGTTTGGATAGCACCGAAGCGGTTATTGACGAAGCGATTGCGAACAAATGTAATTTGGTGGTCGCACATCATCCCATTGTATTTTCCGGATTAAAAAAATTCAATGGAAAAAATTATGTAGAGCGGGTGATTATAAAAGCCATTCAAAATAATATCGCTATTTATGCTGCTCATACTAATTTGGATCATGTATTCAAAGGTGTAAATGGAAAGATCGCTGAAAAGCTAGGTTTGATAAACTGTTCCATACTTTCTTCTCAAAAGAACACGATCAAAAAGCTGATCACGTTTTGTCCGGAGGCGAATGCCCCAGCAATTCGTAAGGCATTATTTGCAGCAGGAGGCGGAGGAATAGGTAATTATGATGATTGTAGTTTTAATTCAAACGGAATTGGGACATTCAGAGCCGGAGAAAATACAGCTCCTTATGTTGGCGAAAAAGGGAAGCAGCATCAGGAGTGCGAGACCAAAATTGAAATGATATATCCCGCTTATTTGGAATCGAAGTTATTGAAAGCCTTATTTTTGGTGCATCCTTATGAAGAAGTGGCGTATGATCTAATCAATATTACCAATACAAATAAGTTGGTTGGAGCCGGGATGATAGGAGAGCTTCCAAAAGAGATGGAGGAAACCGAATTTTTGAAATTCATAAAACAGGTGATGAAAGCAGATGGTATCCGTTTTACAGCTTTAAGAGGAAAGAATGTAAGAAAAGTCGCTCTTTGTGGTGGGTCCGGCAGTTTTTTACTGGAAAATGCAAAAAGCTCGGGGGCGGATGTTTTTGTGACTGCCGATTTCAAGTACCACCAGTTCTTTGATGCTGAAAATCAGCTTATTATTGCTGATGTTGGACATTATGAGAGTGAACAATTTACCATGGAATTATTTTATGACATTTTACGAGAAAAATTTAGTACATTTGCACTCCATTTGTCAAAAATTAATACAAATCCAATAAACTATTTATAAAAGATGGCAAAAACTAAAACTGACGAAATCTCTGTAGAGGAAAAGTTAAAAGCCTTGTTTGAATTACAACAAGTTGATTCAAAGATTGATAAGATCAGAACTGTTAGAGGCGAATTGCCTTTGGAAGTGAGAGATTTGGAAGATCTGGTTGCCGGCTTAGAAACCCGTATCACTAACCTTTCAGAAGAATTAAAAACCCTTGAGGAATCTATCACAGAAAAGAAAAATGTGATTAAAGATGCTCAGGCTTTAATAAAAAAATACGAAACGCAACAAGGCAAAGTACGTAACAACCGTGAGTATGATGCTATCACAAAAGAAATTGAATTCCAGAATTTAGAGATTCAATTGGCTGAAAAACGTATCAAAGAATACAAAGCAAATATCATTTCTAAAAAAGAAGTGATTGACGCTTCTGAAGAAGATTTTAAAGACAGACAAAAAGATCTTAAGATCAAGAAGAAAGAGTTGGAAGAAATTGTTGCTGAAACTGAAAAGGAAGAAGCTTCATTGATGAAAAAGTCAAAAGCTTCTGAAAGCATTATAGAGGAAAGATTATTGAATGCTTATCACAGACTTCGTTCAAATGTAATTAATGGTTTAGGTGTTGTAACTGTTGAACGTGATGCATGTGGCGGATGTTTCAATAAGATTCCACCTCAACGTCATTTGGATATCAAAATGCATAAAAAAGTGATTGTATGTGAGCATTGCGGAAGAATATTAGTAGATGCTGATATCCTTACCGGAAAAGCTGAAAAAGTATAATCATAGTTAATAGAAATTAAAAAAGCCCTTCGTAATAATTTACGAAGGGCTTTTTTGTTGAATATATGATTGGAATTAAAATCTAAATCCAAGCGTTAGCATAAAACTGGAATTCTTGTAGTTGTTTTCTACAGCTGTTGCTTTTGGAGAATCATATAAATAATTAAATTCAGTATATTGAGTATGCACATATGCAAAGTCAACAAAATAATTATCCTGGCGATAACCTATTCCTGCAGTATAACTTGAACGGTTGGCGTTCTTGTTTTCATTTGCTTTAAACGGACTTCCATACAAGGCATAACCAAGGCGAATGGCAATTGGGTCTAAACGCACTTCTCCACCAATTCTTAAATTTCCGGTAGCTGTGTATTTCGAACGGATAACTTTATTTACATCCGTGAAAACATTTGGATGCGAGTGGAGTTGCGCGTATGTATAATCAACATATTCATAATCGATATTTAGCAATCCAATTTTTTTGATGATAAAACCAAGACTTCCAATTGCGCGGAAAGGAGTGGTGATGCGGTAATCAAATGAACCTTGCGGAGAAACAGTATCGTAGGAAACACCATCAAGATCAGATTTCATTGTACTGCTGTAATCATCTTTTAAACTAAGGGATGTTGGTGTATGGAAGGCTGCCCCAATTCTTAACCAATCAGTTGGTCGTATGATCGCACCGAGTTTTAGGTTCACACCATTTCCTTTTGTTGTAAGATCCTGTGTGTAAGCGAATGATTTAAAATTTGGAATACTGTCTTTTTCATCAATTTCTTCATAAACAGATTCTTCATAATATTTGGCAGAAACAATTCCTAATGTACCGCCCAAATATAAAAAGCTTTTATAGTTTCCACCAAAACTAATCACTGTTTCTCCCATTGATCCGGTTGTTTCAATTGATTTTTTTTGTTTAATACCATAATTAGGAGCAACATGATTGTATTGTAAATAACCTAGTGTATCAGGATTTATCAGCCAGGTTTGCCATGCAAGATTAGTTGAAAATCCATCAAAGTCGGCACTGTTATGCCCATCCGCATTGGCGACAAATACATCTAATAAAGAGCTGGTTTTATTATCACCTTCTATGGCTACCCAATTATGAAAATTATTTGTGCGATTATAACCGAATCCGAAATTCACATTTTCCCATCCGCTTTTATTATTTTCACCAAGAAGATCAATACTGGCAACTAATCCAATATTCCCGAAATTGAAATTTAATTTTCTATCACTGGAAGTATTTAAATTATAGGTAGAGGAGGTGGATTGAGAAAAGACAGAAGGAGTAATTGAAATTTCTGTTTTTTTGAATATGGCGATTCCGGCAGGATTAAAACTCAAAGTGGAAATGTCTCCTCCCAGCGCACCCATTGAACCAGCCATTGAAGCAAATCGTGCAGTACCTCCAAATGTTATTTGTGAGTAACGCATAGCATCTATATCGTTTTGTGCTTGTAATGAAAATTGGCATATCAATGCCATTCCCATTATTATGATAAACTTTTTCATATGAATATTTTTTAAGTTTTGAATCGTGTTCTTAATTTCTACATTTTAGGGTGTAAAAATTAAGAACACAATCAGAAAAATTATCTTCTGGGAGGTTTGTTGCCAGATGGTGTACTGCTTGGATTTCCTCTGCTAGGCGTTGATTGCTCTGCCTTAGGTGTTTCACTGCGTGGCGCTTCGTAACGAGGTTTTTCGTACTTCGGCTGCTCGTACTTCGGCTGCTCATATTTCGGTTGTTCGATCGGTTTTTGTCTCTCGTTATTAGCTGGATTTTCTTTGTAAACAGGCTGTTCTTTATTCGAAGGCTGTTCATTGTATACAGGCTTTTCGTTGTAGCTTGGCTTTTCTTTATTTGTAGGATTTTCTTTATAAGCAGGATTTTCAGTAGATATTGGTCTGCTGTTATTTTCTGGTTTATAGGCTGGATTTATCGGTCCAGAAGGTTTAATGGAAGTGTTGTTTGATGGTTTGTAAGCATCAGCGGCACTAGTATTTGTATAAACCGGCTTGATCCGTCCATAGTCATCTTTTGTCCAATTCTCCGGATTTGCTTGCGCCTGTGTTTCCAATTCATCTGCCATTCTGTGCGCCAAAGAAGGTTGTGCAGTTACCCTTCCATTTGAAGCTGTTGTGCCTCTTGGGCCATAATAATAACTATTATTATCATAACTGTTAAAATAGTTATTGTTATTCATGCCGCTGTAATAACCATTTCCGTATGGATTGTATCCGTAGCCACCGTATGGGTTATATCCATATCCGCCATAAGGGTTGTAGCCATATCCTCCATAAGGATTGTATCCGTAACCGTATGGGTCGTATCCGTATCCATAGGGATTGTAGAAAGGGTCATAGGACCAACCTTGATTTCCATACCAAAAATAACTTGGATTATAGGAAAAAGTAAAATAGTTTGGCCCCCAGAAGTTATATCCCATATAAACACTTGTTCCGTAGTTGTAAGGGTTTCCTGTGTAAAGGTAGGAGTTTGTATAATAATTATCGTAATAGCCATAATTGCCACAACTATTATGAAAGCGTCTTAGTCGCACTGCATAAGCATCATCATAATAGTCGTCATACTCAAAAGGAGTATTGTCGTAATAATTATTCGTAGTATTATTTGTAATTGTTGTAGCTTTTTCTGATGGATTATAATAATCATCAGTAGTTGTAGAGCTACGTTTAGTATTTTGAGCCGCTAAAGCATCTTGTTCTGCTTGTTTTTTATCAGCTTCTCGCTGTCTGGCCGCCTCCGCAATTAGTTTTTCATTATCAGCAGCCTTATCTTTTGATGAGTAATAAATATCATCGCTATAAACCCTCGACTGCGCGCCTTCAGGAGATTTACACGAAGTAAATGCCAATAAAGCGATGGTTAGAATGCTTAAATACGTTTTCATTTTTACTGTTTTTTGATGGGGGGATGATTTTAAATCTTTTTAAAATCGACAAAAGGTTTAATTTTCTATTTTTACACTCCTAAAGTCAGATATAAAATTACAAATACTATACCATAAAAAAAAGATTATGAGCAAGGAGTTATCAACGCGAGAAGGGAATTATTCGGAATGGTACAACGAATTGGTTGTGAAAGCCGATTTAGCAGAGCATTCGGCAGTTAAAGGCTGTATGGTCATTAAGCCTTACGGATATGCTATCTGGGAAAAAATGCAGCAGGCTTTGGATAAAATGTTTAAAGATACAGATCACGTAAACGCCTATTTCCCTTTATTCATACCAAAATCTTTTTTTAGTAAAGAAGCGAGCCATGTGGAAGGATTTGCGAAAGAGTGTGCTGTAGTGACACATTACCGTTTAAAAACTGCGGAGGATGGGAGTGTTGTTGTGGATGAAACAGCAAAGCTGGATGAGGAATTAATTGTTCGTCCTACTTCAGAAACTATTATCTGGAATACTTATCGAGGTTGGATACAATCCTATCGG
>JAPLDC010000491.1 GCA_026391935.1 Bacteroidota bacterium
TAATCTTTTCTCCCGCCTCTTTACTCTTTCCATATTCGGAATTAGACTTTAAGTCAGATTTTTCAGAGATAACAATACTATTTTCAGGATAAACAGAAACGCTCGAAGCGTAGACCAGCTTCGCATTTTTGAATTTATTACTGATCATTTTAGGCAAACCAACATTCACATCATTCAACAATTCTAAATCTTCAATTGAATTTTTATCCGGAATAAATGCACTGATTATAAAAACAGCATCATATTCATCATTTAATTCATTCATTTCTGAAATAGGAATATTCTTGATTTCTTCGGTCAATCTTTCAGTGCCAATATGGTATACTCCTGTAACCTCTGACTCTATTTTAAGCCGTTTAATTAGGACTGATCCCAAAAAGCTATTTGCACCAACAACAAGATATTTATTCTTATTTACCCTCATTTAAATATCCTTGTAGAAGTTTGAAATTCATGAATTTTGAAAAAGAGAAAAACGATGCAATTATCAACAAAATCAACACACGAAAGACTCATAATCCGATAGAAGAAAGGAAATAGTTAGAAGCGATCATTTTTCTTATTCCATCCTCCAAAGAAATTAATGGGCGTCCTAAAACCATTATCATATTGGAATTATCAGGTTGTCTGCGGGTCATGTCTCCCTCTTTTAAAGGTGGCAAATGAATGATCTTCGAGTTTGAATTCGTAATAGCAATGATCAAATTAGCCAGCTCCAATATGGTGCAAAGCTTATCATTTCCGATGTTAATTACATCATTTAAATGTAAATCATCTAAAAAACAGCGCATACACGTATCAACTGTATCGTCAACATACGTAAACGTTCTTGTTTGCAGTCCGTCACCATAAATGGTGATATCCTGATTCTTTAAGGCTGCTGCTAAAAAACGGGCTACCACAAAATCGGAACTTTGATTTGGTCCATAGGTATTAAAAAACCTAAAGATTGTATAATTTAAATTATATTCTTGATGAAAACTTTTACAATATGACTCACCAACATTTTTAACTACCGCATAAGGAACTCTGGAATTCAGAGGCGTAGTATGCTCATGCTGAGGCAAAACAACAGGTTCTCCGTAAACTTCTGAAGAGGATGAAAAGAAAACGCGCTTGACTGAAGTATTTTTAGAAAGATTCAGAACATTTCGAATGCCGTCAATATCATTCAACACTTTTACAGGATTTTCTTGGGTACGTTTCACTCCTACAACTGCTGCAAAGTGAAATACATAATCAAATTTATGCGAATTCATTATCGAAGATATGTCATCAAAATTATTCACATCCGCTTTAATAAACTCCCATTTCCCATTCTGTACTTTTGGCAGTTTATAAAGAAACCCTGTAGAAAGATCATCAACAATAACAACATAATTGTCAGGATTACAGATCAATTTTTCTATTAATGCACTTCCTATGTTACCTGCACCTCCCGTTACTAATATTTTTTTCATTTTATTATAGTTATTATTTGTTGTGCCCATATTTCAGGGGTAATTTGTTTTGCTTTCTCCACGCTCTTTTCTCCCATTTCCAGTAATTTTTCCGGACTTGCAAGTATCATTTTAAGCAGTACAGCTTTTAATGCCTTTATATTTCCCGACTCGTAAATATAACCATTATAATTATTTTCTACAAACGCTGTTTTGGCCCCCACTTTATCGGAACAAATAATAGGAAAGCCAGATGAAGCAAACTCATGTATAACCACGCCCCATGGCTCAAAATGACTTGGCAAAACAAAAACACCGGTTTCT
>JAPLDC010000274.1 GCA_026391935.1 Bacteroidota bacterium
CATTTTTCGTTATTTTCTTTTGGGCAGCCTTTGAACAAGCAGGTGCGGCCTTAACATTCTTTGCCGAAGAACAAACAAACAGAGAAGTAGGATGGCATCTATCAAGAGGGCTATTAAGTTCTATCTACTTTATTATTGCAGCCATTCTTGCAATGGTTGGTTTTAAAGTGTTCACCAAAATGAAAAATGAACAAAAAGGAATAAAAGAATTGATACTTGCGTTGGTTTTAGTTGGTATTGGATATTTAGTTTATGCAATTATCAAATTATCACCTATTGGTTCAGATATCGATTCAATACCTGCAAGTTATTTCCAATCAATTAATGCAATAGCTATTGTAATATTTGCACCATTATTTTCAATTCTCTGGACCTTTTTAGGCAAAAGAAATATTGAACCAGCATCACCATATAAACAATCTGTCGGATTGTTCTTGTTGGCAGTTGGGTATGCAGTAATCGCAATGGGAGTAAAAGGTATCGACCCTTCAACAAAAGTTAGCATGATGTGGTTGGTGAGTTTATATATGATACATACATTTGGTGAGTTATGTTTATCACCAATCGGATTATCGATGGTAAACAAATTAGCCCCTGTAAAATTCGCTTCCTTATTAATGGGAGTTTGGTTCTTGTCAACTGCATCAGCAAATAAATTTGCAGGCACATTAAGTTCATTCTATCCAGAAACAATGGTTACTGTTTCTGCCGTTGAGGCTGAACAAACAGCGCATGCTATCACACTTTGCAGCAAATTAGATAAAGCAGAGGAGATTGATGGAACAAAATTCGTGAGCATCGATCTTGTTTCTTTTGCAGATGCAAAAAGCAAAGATGAAAAAGCTTCAATGGTTGCAAACATTTTTAAAGGATCTTTAATAAAGAAAAAGTCCTTCGTAGGATATACTATTGACAGTCTCTATTCCTTTTTTATGCTTTTTGTTATGATGGCAGGAGTGGCCTCTGTAATACTATTCTTCCTATCAAAAAAACTTGTTAAAATGATGAATGGAATTGTTTAGATAATTCTTTCATTCTTCAAAAAGGTCAAACATGGTATAATGTTTGACCTTTTTTTTTCAAAATCATATCAATTTATAGATAATAACATTTTTGTATCTTTACTCTAAGAATTTTTATAAACATGATCAAAAAACTAGTTTTTGCCTTAGGCATAGCAACAGTTATTGTGGTTGCACAAAGTTTTATCGCTAAAGTTCAAGCTCCTGCTGATGAATTAACAGGACCGGTAAAATGGTATACGTTCAGTGAAGCCGTTGAATTGCAAAAGAAAAGTCCACGACCGATCATGGTGGATGTATACACTAGCTGGTGTGGCCCATGTAAAATGATGTCTGCAAATACTTTTGGAAATGAAATCATTGCAAAATATCTGAATGAACATTTTTATCCTGTAAAATTTAATGCTGAAACCCGCGATACAGTAAAGTTTAATGGGTATATTTTCGCGAATAAAAATCCGGAAGGAACACCACGCCCAGTTCATGATTTTGCAGCATCTATTTTAGAAGGAAAATTATCTTATCCTTCTATCGTATTTTTGAATGAAGAGATCAAAAAGGTTCAGACCGTTGTCGGGTATTATAAGGCCGATCAATTTGAACCCATTGTGAAATTCTTTGGAAGCGGCAAATATAAGGATACCCCTTGGGAGGATTATCAAAAGACATTTGTGGCTGAAATAAAGGCACCTGAACCTGCTCCTTTTCCTGGAAAATAGTTCCTTTTTTTTAAACTTTTGCGCCTAAAATACGTATTAGGTTTAAATTTTGTACATTAGCTTATCCAAAATGAGAACGCTAGCCGACATGATGAACTTGAAAGAAAAAATACTTCAAGTATTAGAGATGAAAAAATTTACGTATGCTGATTTGGCATCGTACTTAAACATTTCTGAATCGGAATTGGATTACGCGCTTGAGAACAACACCCTAGAAATCCGTATTCTTGAGCTTATCTCCAAAGAATTACGCATTCCTTTATACAGCTTTTTCCGTGAAAACTTTGAAGGATTTGATTTTGAAAAAGAACCTTACTACAATGTTAATATTTGGAGTAAAGAGGAGGCTAAATTTACACTTGAACTAATGGCGCTGCGCCAGGAATTAGATGAGTTACGTGCAGAAGTTCGTCAAAAAGACCTATTAATCGATGCACTAGAAGCGCAGATTATTAAAAAATAAGTTCTTCAAAACACATCAACATTTTGCTGATTTTCATTGAAGAGTCAGCATTTTTTTTGAAATAGAAAAA
>JAPLDC010000284.1 GCA_026391935.1 Bacteroidota bacterium
ATTATTATTATTATTATCTCTTATGCGTGTTTGGTTGTATTGATAAATAATACTTTTTTCTTGGATGAAGGGCTCCTTAGAAAAAAAGTATAACTAAAAAAAACAATTCAATTGAAAAGCGAAGAGGTGCAATAATAGAAACAGTAACACATGAAAGATACTATAGATTTCGACAAAAAAGAATTTAAAGATCTCCTTGATTCCATTCATTTTATTTATGGATATGATTTTACAGATTATTCGGAAGCTTCTTTAAGAAGGCGAGTTGAGCATTTTATGATCAGTAGGAAAATAGATGATCTTACTTTTTTGGGTAGAACACTTGCTAAGGACGAACGTTTTTTTGCTGAATTCGTTTTAGAAATGTCCGTTACGGTTACCACCATGTTCCGAGATCCTGCTTTTTATAAAAGTATTCGCGACCATGTTGTGCAGCGTCTCGCCACTTATCCATTTATAAAAATATGGGTTGCTGGCTGTGCTACCGGGCAGGAAGTGTATTCCCTTGCTATACTTCTCGAGGAAGAAGGCTTTTTGAGCCGATCAATAATATATGCTACGGATATTAATCAGAAATCTCTTCAGATTGCTAAAGAGGGAGTATATTCAATTGATAACTTGAAGGAGTATACACTCAACTATCAAAAAGCAGGAGGGACAAAATCATTTTCGGAATATTATAAGGCAAAGTATAATCATGTGATGTTTGACAAATCATTAAAACAGAACATTGTATTCTCACCGCATAACCTTGCTGTTGATCAATCTTTCAATGAATTTCAGCTGATCATCTGCAGAAATGTATTGATCTATTTTAAACAATCCTTACAAAATAAAGTGTTCGATTTATTTTATGAAAGTCTTTGTCCTTTTGGGTTTTTAGGACTCGGCAACAAAGAATCGCTTTTGTTCTCCGACAAGAAAAAGCATTTTGATGAAATCGATAAAAAGGAAAAAATATTTATGAAAAAAAAATACATCAGTTGAACAAGGATCGGAAATATGGTGCGGTAGTAATTGGGGTGTCTGCAGGGGGCTTAAATGCGGTGTCTTTCATTTTAAAAAAACTTCCTGTTGATTACAAATTCCCAATAATAATTATCCAACATAGGAATACTGAACAGCGAGATTTGCTGGAAGATATATTACAGGAAAAGAGTAAAATGAAATTAAAGCAGGCAGATGAAAAAGAGAAAATAAAAGACGGGGTAGTTTACATCGCTCCTCCCGATTACCATCTTCTTATAGAAAATGATTATACATTCTCGCTCTCTTCGGATGCCAGGGTGAAATTTAGCCGCCCTTCTATTGATGTTCTTTTTGAATCTGCTTCCTATGTTTATAAAGAAAAACTTGTTGGCATTATTCTTACCGGAGCCAATAATGATGGATCTGATGGGATCATACGAATTGCAAAAAAAGGCGGGGTAACGCTTGCGCAAAATCCGGATGAAGCAGAATTTCCAGTTATGCCGCAAGCAGCTATTGCTACAGGATATGTGAAACACATTTTTTCATTGCTAGAAATTCAAAAATATTTATTAAAAATTAATCAAGAATAAAATGGAGAAAATTTA
>JAPLDC010000069.1 GCA_026391935.1 Bacteroidota bacterium
CTTATGGTCTTGTGATCGTTAAAATTTCTGTCTTCGCACCACTGCTATTTGTAGCAACAACAGTGATCGTATTTCCTCCAACATTTACATTCGCTGAAAAGCTAATTGATTTTGTTTTTAACGTATAAGTAAATGGCACAACTACTCCATTGACTTTTGCAACAATATCAGCTTGTGAAGCAACGCCACCTATAACAGCCGTAACAATTACTATTGGATTTGTAGCTACATATGGGTTGTTTAATCCAAACACAATCGTTGGCAAAGGACCAGTTGCTCCATCAGTTCCACCAGCACCAATAGCACCAACAGTTCCTATCGTCACTCCACCAGGATGATGAACATTTGGATTACCTGGATTAACAGGTGAATTCAATGAATCAAGATTTATTGTATTGATCGTTGCAACATATTTAATGAAGACGGACTTATTATCTGAACCTGATACGTTTGTGGCTGAAATTGCAACCGTATTGCTTCCAATATTTAAATTGGCATTGAATTTAACTTGTTTTGTTGAGGCACTATAAGTAAAACCTGTAAGATTCACGCCATTGACTTTTACCGTAATACTGCTTGAGGACAATACATTCAAAACAGTGGCTTCAACATTATAAACCGCAGTAGTTGATCCTGCACCAGGAGCTGTTGGAGTTGTGAATGTAATTACGGGTGCAGGTACCACAACAGGTGCTGTATAAACTATTGTTGTTGATTTCGAATCACTACCTGAAGTATTATTCGCAGAAATAGTTACTACGTTTGCTCCTGCAATCAATCCAGTAGATAATGATAATTGTTTAGTCGCAGCATTATAAGTAAACGGTTTTATCGCTCCATTATATGTTACTGCAATTTGAGATGCTGCTAATACATTCAATACGGAAGCATTTACAGAAATACTACTTGTTGAAGTATTAAAAGG
The DNA here is from genome assembly GCA_026391935.1 of Bacteroidota bacterium. Taxonomy (GTDB): domain Bacteria; phylum Bacteroidota; class Bacteroidia; order 2-12-FULL-35-15; family 2-12-FULL-35-15; genus 2-12-FULL-35-15. The sequence continues at coordinate 926 of JAPLDC010000069.1, forward strand.
ATTAACTGTTGGTGAGGTAATTGTAACAACAGGCGCAGGTACCACAACAGGTGCAGTATAAACTATTGTTGTTGATTTCGAATCACCACCAGAAGGAGTTGTAGCAGAGATCGTAACAATGTTCGCTCCCGAAATTAAATTCGCATTAAAAGAAAGTTGCTTTGTAGTTACATTATATGTGAAGGCAGTAGTCGCTGCACCATTCAATAAAACATGAATTTGAGCAGCATTCAAAACATTTGTTACTGTTGCATACACAACAGATATATTGCTCGAAGTATTAAATGGATTTACACTCGGAGATGTGATCGTTACTATTGGAGCAGGTGTTGCGATTGGAGTTGTATAAATAATCGTAGTAGATTTTGAATCACTACCTGAAGATGTTGTTGCAGAGATAGTAATAATGTTCGCGCCAGAAATTAAACTTGCAGTATAGGATAATTGCTTTGTCAATACATTGTACGTATATGCAGAAGTAGATGCACCATTTAATGTAACTGTAATTTGTGATGCGTTCAAAACATTCATAACTGTTGCATTCACAAGAGTTGTATTACTTGATGTATTAAATGGATTAAAACCTGGTGATGTGATCGTTACAACTGGTGCAGGTGTTACAACCTGTTGGGAATAAATGATTGTTTGAGATTTCGAATCGCTACCTGATGGGGTAGTTGCTGAAACGGTAACAATGTTCGCTCCGGAAATTAAACTTGCATTAAAGGACAATTGCTTTGTACCAATATTATATGTGAATGCAGATGTTGTAACTCCATTTAATGAAACATTAATTTGTGAAGCAGTTGATACATTCATTATAGTCGCATTTATCAGAGTTGAATTACTAGATGTATTAAAAGGATTCACACTTGGAGAAGTGATCGTAACTGTTGGTAAAGGTGCTGCAAAAGGTTGTGTGTAAATAATAGTTTGCGATTTTGAATCACTACCAGAAGAGCTTGCAGCAGAAATAGTAATAATATTTGCACCTGCAATTAAATTTGCCGTCAACGACAACAGTTTGCTTGCGGAATTGTAAGAAAAATCACTTGTGGGAACACCATTTATTGCAACAGAAATTTGTGAAGAATTAGCAACATTAAAAACATTTGCATGCACTGTTGCTATACTCCCTGATGTATTAAAGGGGTTTACTGTTGGTGAAGTTATCACCACAGATGGAGCAGGAGTATTTACAACCGGTTGGTTATAAATTACTGTGATCGATTTTGAATCAGCTCCAACTGCATTGGTTGCAGAAATAGTTATAGTATTTGCTCCTACAATTAAATTCGAATTAAAACTAAGTTGTCCTGTTGTTGGATTAAAATTCAACAAACTTGTAGGCATCGGTGCACTATTTGTCGTTACCGAAATTTGTCCGACCGAAGTAACATTTTGAACAATAGCATTTATTGGTAACGGCGAAACACCGGATGTAAAAGGATTTACAGCAGGGTTTACAAACGTTATCGCAGGCGGTGGTGTAACATTCTGAATACTATAGATCACTGTTATTGACTTGGAATCACTTCCAGAAGTATTTGTTGCAAATGTTTGATAGGTGTATGGGCCATCGGATAATCCAGTTGTGGTATTTTTTGACTGATTTACATATAAATACCATTGTGTTGAATTAAACTTTTGTAAATTAGAAACATATTGTTCATAAACTTCAGCAGATGAAAGT
>JAPLDC010000409.1 GCA_026391935.1 Bacteroidota bacterium
AATGAAAAAACAATTTTTTTTACGTTCAGTAAAAATTTTGAATTTGTTCGATAATGTCATTTTTCATGCTTCTACAGCGAAAGAAAAAAGCGATATACAAATAGCTTTGGGACAATCCGTGAAAATAGAAACGGCATGAAATCTTCCTCAAAAAAATGTGTTAGATAATTTGATTGAAAGAAAAAAATCTATAGGAAGTTTGAGATTGGTCAATGTGGCTAGAATTTCTCCTGAGAAAAATTTGCTTTTTGCTCTCGAGTTATTGCAAAAAGTGAAGGAGAATGTTGAATTAGATATTTACGGTCCAATTTACAATGAAGCATATTGGGAGGAGTGCAAAACGGTGATGGCTATTCTTCCTCATAATATAAAAGTAAACTATAAGGGCAGCCTTGAATCTGAAAAAGTAACAACTGAAATCATCAACTATGACTTTATGTTTATGCCAACCCGGGGAGAAAACTTCGGTCATATCATTTTGCAGTCATTATCAGTTGGTTGTCCTGTGATCATAAGTGATCAAACGCCATGGAAAAAATTGATTGATAAAAACGTTGGTTGGGATATTCCTTTGGATCGGCAAGATTTGTTTATCCAAACCATTGAAAACTGTGCGGAAATGAAACAAGAAGAATATAATGAAATGACAGTTGCGGCCTTTGATTTTGCAAAAAAATACATCGATAATCCGGAAATTGTTGAGCAAAATCGTCATCTTTTCATTTAGTATTTTCTCTTGCAACTACAGCAATCTTCCTTAACTTTGTAAAGCTGTTGTTAATTTATTTGTTAAATTTTTATAATCTTTTATTTATAGTATGTATATATTGGGACTTAATGCTTTTCATGGTGATTCATCTGCATGTATTCTTAAAAATGGCGAAGTGATTGTCGCTTTAGAAGAAGAGCGAATCAGACGAATTAAACATTGGGCGGGGTTTCCTATAGAAGCGATCAAATACTGCTTAAACGATGCAGGTATTTCAATTCAAGACATTGATCACATCACTATTTCTCGTGATCCGTCTGCAAATGTTTTAAAAAAAATAAAACATACGATTAAAAATAAAATTTCCGTTTCTACTATTTTAGATAGATTTACGAATTCTAAAAAAGTAAGATCGGTAAAGGCATTGTTGGCTGAAGAGTTAGGAGTAGAAGAAAAGGATATTAAGGCTGAAATTCATAATATTGAACATCATCGCTCTCATTTAGGAAGTTCCTTTTTTGCCTCTCCATTCGAAAAAGCAGCACTGCTTTCTATTGATGGATTTGGAGACTTCACATCTACTATGACTGCAATTGGTAACAGGAATCAAATTAAAATACTCGATACGGTTAATTTTCCTCATTCTGCAGGAATTTTTTACACTTCATTTACACAATACCTTGGGTTTTCTAAATATGGCGATGAGTATAAAGTGATGGGCTTGGCTCCATACGGTAACCCGATTTATACTGATAAATTAAAAGATGTAATTCAATTTACATCCGATGGTTTGTTTAAACTGAACTTGAAATATTTTAAACATCATAAGGACGGGGTGAAAATGAGTTGGGATGGTGGAGAACCGGACATAGAAAATATTTTTAGTGATTATATGGTTGAGAAGTTTGGGCCTGTTCGCAACCGAGAAGATGAACTTACTCAATATCATAAAGACCTGGCTTCATCTGTTCAAAGGATATGTGAAGAATTATTATTTCATATTTTAACACATTTGCATAAAGTGTCAGGGACAGATAATTTATGTATTGCGGGTGGTGTTGCTCAAAATTCTGTTGCGAATGGCAAAGTTCTGAAAAATACACCTTTTAAAAATCTATATGTTCCACCTGCCGGCCATGATGCAGGAACTTCAATAGGTTCTGCTTTGTTTTTATATAATAATATCCTAAAGAAAGAACGAGTTGCACCAACTTATTCGGGTGCTTTAGGCAGTCACTATTCGGATAAAGAAATAGAAGAATATTTACTATCTCAGAAAATAAAATTTTCAAAATATAGTGATGAAGAATTATACGATAAAGTAACGGATTGTATTATTAATGCAGGAGTCGTAGGTTGGTTTCAAGGAAGAGCGGAATTCGGGCCTCGTGCATTGGGACATCGTTCAATTATTGCTGACCCTCGAAGGAGTGATGCGAAAGAAATATTAAATTTAAAAATAAAGAGACGTGAATCTTTTCGTCCATTTGCTCCCTCAATTTTAAAAGAATTTGTAGTTGATTATTTTGCAGATGCAGATAATGTTCCGTTTATGGAAAAGGTTTACGTGATCAAAGAGGGAATGCGAAGTAAAATACCTGCTGTGACTCATGTTGACGGAACAGGGCGATTACAAACAGTTGATTCGAAATATGAACCCAGATATCATGCTCTAATTTCGGTTTTTAATAAAAAAACAGGTGTGCCAATATTATTGAATACTTCTTTTAATGAAAATGAACCAATCGTAAATTCACCGGCAAATGCATTAGATTGCTTTTTAAGGACAAAAATGGATATGTTGGTAATTGAAAATTATATCGTTTCTAGATAAGTGCTTACAGATGAAAGTTTCTATAATTACAGTCTGTTACAATAGCTCTGAAACAATTGAAATGACTATCAAGTCAGTCCTTTCTCAAAATTATTCTAATATTGAATATATAATTGTTGATGGAGCTTCTGCCGATAGTACTTTAAATATTGTCGAGCGTTATAGAAGTAAAATCGCTACAATTATTTCAGAAAAGGATAAAGGAATTTATTTTGCCATTAACAAAGGTATTGCATTGGCCACAGGTGATATTATTGCGATTCTTCATGCGGATGATTTTTATACGAATGAAAAGGTTATTTCGACAGTAGTAAATTGTTTCCAGCAAAATAATGTAGATGCTGTTTATGGTGATCTTCAATATGTCGATAGGATAGATACAAACAAAATAAAACGAAATTGGATTTCTGGCACCTACCTGAAACAGAATTTTTTAAAAGGTTGGATGCCTCCTCATCCTTCATTTTTTGTTAAAAAGGAATGTTACGACAAGTTTGGTATGTTTAACACAGCACTAAAATCTGCTGCTGACTACGAATTAATGTTACGTTTATTATATAAATACAATTGTTCTGTAGCTTATCTCCCAATAGTATTGGTAAAAATGAGGATAGGAGGCAAGAGTAATGTATCATTTGTGAATAGGTTACAAGCCAACAGAGAAGATAAGAAGGCATGGAAAATAAATAATCTAAAGCCTAGTTTTTCTACTTTTATTAGAAAGCCATTATCGAAATTAGGACAGTTTTTTAGGTAAAAAAACGCTCCACATTCCTGTGAAGCGTCTTTTTCTATTTACTATTATTTTGTTATAACAAGTTTCTTATTTTGTAATGCATTTCCGCACATTAAAGAAAGATTATAAATTCCTGCATCAATTTGCAATTCGGATAGAGGGATTTCAATTGATTTAACTTCTGAATAAAATTTTTCAAATATTCTTTTGCCCATAATATCAGAAATCGTAATTGTCAATGATTGAGGATTAGCTAATTCAACGGTAAGTTGATTGCTCATCTAATTATTGAACAGTTCCAAATAGAGAAAAATAAAAAGGTGGGTAATTTCAAAAAAAAGTCCCGCAATTATTGCGGGACTTTTTTTGCTTAGAACTTAGCACGTATCTTACGTTTTTTGTATTTCTTATGTTTGAATATACTGCCATATTTTGAACGGTAAAATGAACTGCGTCCTCTGATAATATAACTGTAATTAATGGAAGTGGTCATGTATGAGTCGTTATGAGAAGGATCTCCACGTTTCATTCCAGGTAAATAGTTGTCTTTGTTTGGTATACCGCTTGCATTACCTAATTCACCTCTTCTGTTCGCTAAAGCAATTGCTTCAGCACTTGTTAAATCAGCAGGATCAGCATAAACAGTGCTTACGTCATCTAGATAGTCAGTAAATGTCGTTCTCCAGTTAAATTCCCAACCAATGCGGTGCTTCTTATCAATTGTAAAATACATTCCAATACCTAAAGGAATAGAAGCACTTACAGCTGAATATTTTTTGCCTTCAGTTTGTAAAGGGCGCAGAGCAACCCAACTTCCATTGTAATATGTTTTTGGATTATAATAAAATGCACCAACACCGACAAAGGCATACATTCTAAAATCATTTCTATAACGGTAGGTACGACCCAAATCCGGAACATCAACAAAAAAGAATTGCCCTGTAAGTTCTAAATCAATAATATCATCTCTGAACGACAAGTTTCTTCCTGCCCTCCCTGGATTGGTTGACAAATAATCCGCTCCGGCAATCCGATTCCAGTCCAAACCTAACTTTGCAGAAACAATGGGATTAAATTTATAACGTGCAAATCCTCCCACTGCAAATTGAGTTTTGGATAATTTCATGTCGGCAATAAAGTCTCTTCGTGTATTCGCTTTTCCTCCCATTTCACCCAGGTAATTGGATGCTCCAGCATGTGCTCCAAAATCCCAAAGATATTGGCTATAACTTATAACAGAATAAGAAGAGAGTAATAAGAGGACTACTAGTTTACGCATACCGCAAATATATAAAATTTTATTTATAAAAAAATCGCATTTTTTTTTATTTACCTTCGTACTTCCATACAAAAATAAAAAACTAATAATTATGGACAATAGAATAACGAAACTTTTTAATATAAAATATCCAATCATTCAGGCTGGGATGATTTGGTGCAGTGGATGGGAACTTGCCGCTGCAGTTAGTAATGCAGGCGGATTGGGGATAATTGGAAGTGGAAGCATGCATCCTGAAGTTTTGCTTGAACACATCCGAAAATGTAAAAAATCGACTAATAATGGAATTTTTGCGGTTAATCTTCCTATGCTTTATCCCGATATTGATAAACACATTAATTCCATCATTTCAGAAGGTGTTAAGATCGTTTTTACATCGGCCGGTAATCCAAAAACATGGACTCAAAAATTAAAAGATAATGGTATTATCGTTGTCCATGTTGTTGCTAATGCAAAGTTTGCTATAAAAGCTGAAGAAGCAGGTGTGGATGCAATTGTAGCCGAAGGGTTTGAGGCAGGTGGACATAATGGAAGAGAAGAAACGACTACTCTTTGCTTGATTCCTTTAATTAAACAGTCAGTATCAATCCCTGTAATTGCTGCTGGTGGTATTGCCACCGGAAGAGCGATGTTAGCTGTTATGGCATTGGGGGCCGATGGTGTTCAGATAGGAAGCAGGTTTGTTGCATCTGAGGAATCTTCTGCCAATATTAATTTTAAGAATAGGGTAATTTCTTCAAGTGAAGGCGATACAAAATTAATGTTAAAACAATTAACTCCTGTTCGTTTGCTGAAGAACAAGTTTTTTGACGAGGTCCAAATTGCTGAAAATAAAGGTGCTTCCATCGAAGAATTAAGTCAGTTGTTGGGCCGTGGCCGTGCTAAAAAAGGTATGTTTGAAGGTGATCTGATTGAAGGTGAATTGGAGATCGGACAAGTTTCTGCGCTCATAAAGGAAATTAAACCTGCAAAAGCGATTGTTGAGGAAATAGTTGAAGAGTATAAAAAAGCGAAAGAGGAATTAATGAAAGGGTTTTAGTGTAATAATAATTAAAAAACACACCCCTAACCCCTCTCAAGAGGGGATTTGATAGTGCTAACACTTGAATTTAATTTATTATTCAATATTTTTATTTGAAACGTAAATTTCAAAATTGAAAAGAATGCATTCCCCGTTCAAGATGGGAATCGATACTGAAAACATTTAAAGATTAATTTATTAATGAATATTTTTATTTGAAACTGAAATTTCAAAATTGAGAAGAATGAATTCCCCTCTAGAGAGGGGCAGGGGTGCGTAAAAATGGTAATCAGAATCTAAAATATACTATGATAAAATACGAAAAATTTGAATTGCAAAACGGACTGAAAGTTATTTTTCATCAGGATAAATCGACTCCAATAGCTTGTATAAATATTTTATATAATGTTGGTGCTCGTGATGAAAACCCTGAACAAACCGGTTTTGCACACCTCTTCGAGCATTTAATGTTCGGAGGCTCAATTAATATTCCGAATTACGATGAACCACTGCAACGTGTAGGAGGTGAAAACAATGCGTTTACTACAAACGATATTACCAATTATTATTTGACATTGCCTTCTGAAAATCTTGAAACGGGATTTTGGCTGGAAAGCGATCGTATGTTGAGCCTGGCTTTCTCGGATAAAAGTTTAGAGGTACAAAGAAGTGTTGTGATCGAAGAATTCAAACAACGGTATTTAAATCAACCTTATGGAGATGTTTGGTTGTTGATGCGGCCAATGATCTATAAGGTTCATCCTTATCAATGGGATACTATTGGGAAAGAGATCTCTCATCTTGAAAATGCTAAAATGGAAGATGTGAAGAATTTCTTTAATAAATTTTACTGTCCAAATAATGCGATCATGGTTGTTGCCGGAAATGTAGCGTTAGAAGAAGTAAAAAAACTGTCGGAGAAATGGTTTGGGCCAATACCTAAAGGGCCTGATAATAAAAGGAATTTGCCAGTTGAGCCGGAGCAAACAGAAGCACGAAGTATGATGGTAGAACGCGATGTTCCTGCAGATGCAATATACATGGCATATCATATGTGTTCGCGTTTCGATAAGGAATATTATGCAACCGACTTGATCTCGGATATCCTTTCCAGAGGCAATTCATCCCGCATGCACAATGCGTTGATCAAGGATAAAAAAATGTTTAGCGATCTTCAGGCTTATGTCATGGGTGATTTTGATAAAGGATTATTTGTTGTTTCAGGAAAACTTTCAAATGGTGTAACGATGGGTGAAGCGGAGCAGGGAATCATCGAGGAATTAGAAAAAATAAAAACACATTTGGTAACAATTGATGAACTGCAAAAAGTAAAAAATAAAATGGAGTCATCGCATGTTTTCGGAGAAATTGAAGTGCTGAATAAGGCAACGAATTTGGCTGTTTCGGAACTTTTGGGTAATGCAAACATGGTGAACGAGGAGGTCGGAAAATATTTGTCAGTTACAGCCGAACAGATAAAAGAACAAGCGAACATAATTTTCAGAAAAGAGAATTGTTCGACCTTGTATTATTCTGCTAAAAAATAAAACTTTTATACTTTCAATCTTTAAACTTTGAACTCATTTATATGGCTATAGATAGAAAAATCTCTCCTGCATTTAAGACCGTTGAGAAAATAGAAATTATCCGTGCTACTGAAAAGCAGCTTCGTAATAAAATCCCCGTTTATTCTATAAATGCAGGAACCCAGGAATTGATAAAGGTGGAATTTCTATTTGCTGCCGGTATGTTTTATCAGCAAAAGCCTTTGCAAGCAGCATCTGTTAATACAATGTTAGAAGAGGGGACTGCAAAAATGTCTGCTGCTGAAATAGCAGATGCTGTTGATTATTATGGTGCTTTTTTAGAAGTTGGTGTTTCCCAGGATAACGCCTCTGTTGTTTTATATACACTTAACAAACATTTGAGATCTACTTTATCTGTAGTGGAAGATGTGATAAAGAATGCAACTTTTCCGGAGGAGGAGTTGCATACTCATTTAACAAATAAGAAACAGAAATTTTACGTCAATAATCAGAAGGTGGCGAATGTTGCCCGTAAGCGTTTTACTGAGTTGCTTTTTGGTGAAAAGCACCCCTACGGAATAAATGTGAAAGAGTCTGATTTTGAATTGATTAATTCTGGTAATTTAAAGAGTTTCTATAAGTCGTTTTATCGTTCTGATAACTGCAAAATAGTGCTTGCCGGAAAAATAGATGAGGATGTTTTTTCGCTTTTGGACGAACATTTTGGTGGTAATGATTGGGCTCCGGAAAGTGCTATTAAAACCAACAAGATTGAGATCATTACAAATCCGCAAAGAGAACAATTGATATACAAAGACGATGCATTGCAGTCTGCTATAAGAATAGGAAAGGTGATGTTTAATAAAACACATCCCGATTTTCAGTCCTTACAAATTTTAAATACCGTATTCGGTGGATACTTTGGTTCTCGTTTGATGTCAAATATTCGTGAAGACAAAGGCTATACATACGGTATCGGCTCCGGAATAGCATCTCTTCAGCATTCCGGTTATTTCTTTATTTCTACTGAAGTAGGAGTAGATGTTTGTAAAAATGCGATCAACGAAATATACTTTGAAATGGATCGTTTACGTGCTGAAATTATTCCTGAAGATGAATTGCAATTGGTAAAAAATTATTTATTAGGAACATTCCTTCGTTCTGTTGATGGCCCTTTCGCTATGGCGGAGCGTTTTAAAGGGATTCTGGAGTATGGATTATCGTATGATTATTTTGATAGATATATTGCAACCATTAAGGGGATTTCTGCATCTCAATTGCGTGAATTGGCCATTACTTATTTCGAAAAAGAAAGCATGATCGAATTGGTGGTAGGTAAAAAATAATTGTCAAGGCACCAAGAATAGATTAAATTTGTAGCTATTACCAAATTTAGATGTTAAAGAAATTTTTTCTTCTTCTTGGATTTACTGCTTTGTTTTCGCTTGAAACAGATGCATCCCATTTGATGGGAGGAGAGATAACCTGGGATTGTGTTGGAGGTGGGCAATATGTTTTTACAATGAAGCTTTACCGCGATTGTAATGGAATAGCTACATCACCAATCGTTTCATTATCTGTTTTTAATCATCCGACAGTTTCTTCCATTCCTTTAAATCTTATATCACAGACTGATATTTCTCCTACTTGTAATGCAGGCGGACCTGCGATTTCATGCACAGGTGCTGAATCTGCACCCGGATGGCCTTTAAGCGCAACTCCTGTTTCCGGTGCTGTTCAGGAATCTGTTTTTCAGTCGGCTCCGATCGCTTTACCGGGTGTTCCTCCAACTCAGGGCTGGATCTTCACGTATGATGACTGTTGTAGAAATGGTTCTATCACCAATTTACTTTCAGCTGGTGCCTACGGATTTACGTTACGTGCTGTAATGTATGCGTATAATGGAATAAATGAGAATCCATGTTTTGATTCTTCTCCAAAATTTTTGGAAAGTCCGAGCACTGTAATTTGTGTAGGCTATCCTTTCACATATAATCATAATGCATACGACCCGGATTTAGATTCTTTGTCTTATTCATGGGCTGCACCATTGGATGATTTCAGTCCTGTATTCAATCCTCCGACAGATCCAGTTTTGATTCCATTTGCACCCGGATATAGTGCAACGAGCCCTTTACCAGGTGTTTTGCAAAACCCATTGAACGTTCCTGCCACCATTAATCCTGCAACAGGAGAGATATCTTTTACATCCTACACGCAAGGAAATTTTGTGACTGTAGTAAAAGTTGAAGCTTGGAAATGCGGGCAATTAGTTGCAGAGATCTATCGTGAAATTCAAATTGTACTTTTGCCTTGCGCTTCTAATAATCCGCCAACAGTTACCACTACAGTTTATCAGGACACTGTATTGGCAGGAACAGCTGTTAATTTAACACTTAGCGGTAATGATATGGATCTTTTATCGGATGGCATCACACCGCAAACGGTTACCATTTCAGCAACTGGAACACAATTTGGTGCTGGCTTTACAAGTACTGTAGCAGGTTGCTTAAATACGCCTTGTGCCACATTAACACCTGCATCTCCTGTAACAGGCTCGGTAAATGCTTCTACAACGTTTAACTGGCAGACAAGTTGCAGCCATATTTCTAATAATTCGGCCTGCAATACGCATTCAAATACGTATACGTTCGTTTTTAAAACGAAAGATGATTTTTGTCCCGCTCCTGCCGAAAAAATTACAACCGTTTCCATAACCGTTCTTGCTTTACCAATAGTTGAGTCACCTCAGCCTCGGTGTGTTTCTGTTTTGCCGAATGGCGATGTAACACTTACTTGGTCAACTCCTGCCGATACAGGCGGAACATTCAATAGCTATCAAATTTATACTTCTTCTTCTGCTGCCGGGCCATTTACATTGCTAGACAGCATTTTTGTATACGGACAAACGACTTACACGCATATAGGAGCAAACGCAAATGTCGCTCCTGTTTACTATTATATTGAAACAAGATCGGGATGTGGCGGACAAGTTTATTCAGCTGCAAAAGATACGGTTGAATCCATTCATCTGACAGTTAGCAATCCGAGTAATGGAACAGCTGTATTGTCTTGGAACCCAATTGCAAGCCCTTCAATTTCTACTTCATCCGGAATTTATAATATCTATCAGGAGTTCCCTACCGGTGTTTGGACATTGGTTGGAACAACAACAAGTTTGAGTTTTATTGATACAATCATGGTTTGTAATGCAACCGTTAATTATCGTGTTGAAATCGCAGACAATACAGGTTGTACTTCTGTTTCGTCTGTTGACGGAGGACTTTTTCAAAATATAATTGTTCCTGCTATTCCGATTTTTGATACGCTGAGTGTTGATAATAGCAATAATGCTTTGATGAATTGGAATGTCAATCCTTCATTGGATGTAGCCGCTTATATTGTATATAGATTTGATGGTACAGCATGGATCCCAATTGATACCGTTTATGGAATAAATAATACAAATTATAATTATTTATTATCTGATGCTGATCTCGCTTCCGAACAATATCGTTTAGCAGCGTTTGATACATGTGGAAATGTGAGTCCGCTAGGTGCTGTATTCTCTACAATTTACCTTTCTTCTGTTGCCAATATCTGCAGCAGAAGTGTAAATTTAACTTGGACAGCTTATCCTACTATTGGAACAGGATTAGCAGGTTATAGGATATATCAGGCCACTGCAGGAATTGCCGGGCCATATAGCTTATTAGCGAATGTTTCATCGGGTACTTTAACGTATTCATCGCCCGGATTAGCAGCGAGTACCACGTATTATTATAAAATTGAAGCGTATGATGCATCAGGAACCAGGACAGTCTCTTCCAATCGCATTAGTTTTTATTCAGCGGTACCTGTTCCTCCAACATTCTCATATCTTCGGAAAGTAAGTGTTTTAGATCCTGATAGAGTAGATGTGACTTGCCATGTTGATGTTGCTGCTTCAACGTTGAATTATAAGATCATGCGTTCTTTGGATAATGTTCCTGCAAATTATACGCATGTTGGAACAGTTCCTGTAAGTGCATCTTCTCCAATCGTATTCAATGATCTTAATGTATTAACAGATAAGAATAGTTATTATTATAAAATTATAAATGTAGACAGTTGTGGGTATGATGGGCTGGAAACCAACATTGGCAGAACAATGCTACTTAACGCTGTTAGTAACAGTACAACAATGTTAAATTATTTATCATGGAACGACTATGAAAATTGGTTAGGAAATGTTATGTCTTACAGTATTTATAGAGGTATTGATGGCGTGATGGACCCAACACCAATTGCGACTATTCCGTTTACCGGTTCCGGAATGAATGCCTATACGGATGATATTTCAGGGATCTTACAAGGGCAAGGAGTGTTTAATTATTACGTGGAAGCACAAGAAGGAATGGGTAATGTTTATGGTTTTAGCGATAATAGCATTTCTAATATCGCGGAAGCCTACCAAGATCCGATCGTATTTATTCCGAACGCATTCAGACCAAACGGATATAACGGAGTATTTATTCCGGTGACCACATTCGTGGATTTTACAGATTATGAATTTGATGTTTTTAATCGGTGGGGATTAAAAGTATTTACAGCCACAAATGTTGAACAAGGTTGGGATGGAATGAACGGGGGCACCAAACAAGAAATGGGTGTATATGTTTATTTGGTTCGATTCAAAACTTCTAAAGGCGAATACAAAGAGTTTAAAGGTTCTGTTACTTTGTTGAGATAATAAATTTATTTTTTTTAA
>JAPLDC010000418.1 GCA_026391935.1 Bacteroidota bacterium
CTGAAATACAGCTTTCTTGTTAGGAACAAGATTTAATACACAGTTACTTACTATAACATCTGCAACATTTGATGTAACCGGAATCTTTTCTATATCGCCTTGTCGGAATTCAACATTATTAAAGCCTAATTTTTCAGCGTTGGTTCTTGCTTTGTCTATCATTGCAGGAGTAAAGTCGATACCGATTATCTTTCCTGTTTCGCCGGTTTCAGCTCTTGCCACAAAACAATCATTACCAGCCCCACTTCCAAGATCAATGACTGTATCACCCTTTTTTATTTTAGCAAATTGTGTTGGTAGTCCGCAGCCTAAGCCCAAGTCTGCATTTGGGTCATACCCTTCCAAAGTCTTATAATCTTCGCTCATTATATTATAAACCTCTGTTGAGCAGGTGCCGGAACCACAGCATGACGACTGATTGATTTCCTTGTCTTGTAATGCAATTTCGCTATACTTTTGCTTTACCATTTCTTTTATTTGTTCTTCATTTTTCATATTCTTCTGATTTTTCGTTTAACAACAACTGTTTTTTTTCTTTTCTAATTGGTTGGAAATGCTTGTGAAATAGGCTATTAATTTGCCCATAACTTTTTCGTCAAGGCAATAGCAAATGGAATTGCCTTCTATATTCCCCTTTATTATTCCGGCTGTTTTGAGTTCTTTTAAATGTTGAGAAACTGTCGGTTGCGACAGTGGCAATTCACCCACAATGTCACTGCAAATGCAAGAATCTACTTTTATCAAATACTCTATAATAGCAATTCTGGCAGGATGTGCAAGCGCCCGAATTAATAAAGCATTGGAATTTTGTTTATCAGTATAATGTTCTGTTTTCGTTACACCCATTTTTAGTATCTATATTTGTATATTGCAATATTACGATTAATAAATGAGTTTTGCAAGCAAAATCTATAAAACTTCACAAGTCTTATATTTTTAGGTTAGAGTCGATCAATTCAAGAAAAGTGCTTCGATAATAGTAAATGTTTGTATAATTAACTGAAAAATTAAGATCTATTCAGCCAACAGAAAAATACATTGCAAAAAAATGGAATCGTTTAAAAGCCCCATAATGATTGAAAAACAATGCCTTTTGCTTGTCTTTTTTGCATCAAAATAGCAGTAAAATCAAAATATTTCGGTTATTCCCATTATTTAGTGTATCTTTGCACTAATTATTAATCAAAATATTATTATCAAAAATGAAAAATGGAATTGTAAAATTTTTTAATGAAACAAAAGGATTTGGTTTTATTAAAGCAAATGACTCAAACGAAGAATTCTTTGTACACGTGTCAGGATTGAAAGAAGAAATACGTCAAAATGACGAAGTTCTTTTTGAAGTTCAAGAAGGTAAAAAAGGTTTAAATGCTGTAAACGTAAGATTAGCATAATTATAATCATCTATAATTTACCTAAAAGTCCCATTTTTCTATGAAAAATGGGACTTTTTCGTTTAATAAAGTTTATAATACTTCAAAAGTTTTCGTATTTTTGTAGCCCTTAAAAAGGAAGCAAATAAGTATCAATTTAATAAAATACACAATGAACATAGTACAAGAAAATATTGATGAATTAAATGCAGTATTAAAAGTGAAGGTAGTGGCGAATGATTATTTGCCAAAAGTTGAAACTGCTTTGAAAGATTATCAGAAAAAGGCTTCCATCCCTGGTTTTCGTCCGGGAAAGGTGCCAACTGGCATGATCAAAAAAATGTATGGGAAATCAATAATGGTGGATGAAATCAATAAATTATTGAACGATTCTCTTTATAATTATTTGAACGAAAATAAGATCGAAGTTCTTGGCAACCCTTTGCCTAAAGCAGATAGCGTTATTGATTGGGACAATCAGCAAGAGTTTGAATTTCTATATGAAATGGGCTTGGCGCCTAAATTCAAGGTTGAACTTTCAGCAAAAGACAAATTTACCTACCAAACTGTAAAAGTGGATGAGGATCTTGTAAATAAATATACTACCGACATCGCAAAACGTTACGGAAAGGTTGAAAATGTTGAAGTTTCGGAAGAAACGGATCTTTTGAATGGCGATTTTGTTGAGTTGGATGCAAATGGTGAAATATTGGCAGGCGGAATCTTTAAAACAGGTTCATTGTTTTTGGACAGATTAAAAGATGAATCAACCAAAAAAGCATTAACAGGGTTAAAAACCGGTGACAAAGTAGTGCTTGAAGCTCAGAAATTATCTGAAAATGCAACTGATCTTGCTGCATTATTGGGAATCGATAAAGAAAAAGCCGAGGCATTGACTTCTAAAATTCAATTTACCGTGAAAGGTGTTAGTCGTCTAGCTGCTGCAGAAATAAACCAAGAGTTTTTTAATAAAATTTATGGAGAAGGGAATGTAACCAGCGAAGAAGAGTTTAAGGCAAAAATCAAAGATGAATTGGCGAATATGTTTGTAAATGATAGCGAACGTAAATTCTACAATGAAGTGGTTGATTATTTGATGAACAAGATCAATTTTAATTTGCCTACCGAGTTTTTGAAAAGATGGATCGTTGCTGCAAATGAAAAACCTGTGTCCTTTGAACAAGTAGACGCTGAGTTTGATAATTACTCTAAAGGTTTGAAATGGCAGTTAATTGAAAACAAAATTATTCAAGAAAATAATATTCAGGTTACGAATGAAGAAGTTGTTGATCACACTAAAGAACTAGTTATTCAACAATTTGCTCAAATGGGTCAAGGTCCAATGGGTGAGGAAGAATTGAATCAGACAGTACAACGTGTGCTTGCCAATAAAGAGGAAGCAAAGAAATTATATGAAAAACTATTCGGGCAAAAAGTAATGACTTTATTTAAAACCACATTTACCTTGGAAAACAAAGATGTGGCTTACGATGACTTCTTTAAAAAGGCATAATCTGTCAAAAAGGCAATAAAAACGATTAGGTCTTTAATTTGTTTGTACTTTTAGGACACAGATAAAACTATTTAAATATAACTTTAAACTGAAAAACATGTTTGACAACAACGAGTTCAGAAAATATGCTGTAAAGCACAAAGGGATCAATGGAAGTACATTCGATTCTTACACCAAGCATTCTATTTCGAATGTTACTCCTTACATCATTGAGGAGCGTCAATTAAACATCACTCAGATGGACGTATTTTCTCGTTTAATGATGGATCGCGTAATTTTTCTGGGAACAGGAATCGATGATCAGGTTGCAAATATCATTCAGGCTCAGCTTTTGTTTTTACAGTCGGTTGATGCAAAAAAAGATATTCAAATTTATTTGAATAGCCCCGGTGGATCTGTTTATGCTGGTTTAGGTATTTATGATACCATGCAATATATTACTCCTGATGTTGCGACTATCTGTACAGGTATGGCAGCATCTATGGGTGCAGTATTAATGTGTGCAGGAACAAAAGGAAAACGTGCAGCTCTGAAACATGCACGTGTTATGATTCACCAACCTATGGGTGGAGCCGAAGGACAAGCTTCCGACATTGAGATCACTGCCCGCGAAATTCAAAAATTGAAAAAAGAATTATACGATATCATTGCTATTCATAGTGGACAAACATATGAAAAGGTTTGGGCTGATAGCGACCGCGACTACTGGATGACTGCTGATGAAGCAAAAGCATATGGTATGGTTGATGAGGTGTTGATCAAATCCAAATAATAATATTTAATTTGAAAATTTGATAATTACTAAAATTAAATTGAGGAGTTGGAGAGTTTGATACTCTTTAACTCTTTGATTTTTTATATAGAAATGATACTTAGAATGTCATTTCAATCGTAGCTGGAAATCTAATTGGATTATTAAATAAATAAAAATGGCCAAAGAAGAAAAAGAAATAAAATGTTCGTTTTGCGGACGTACAAAAAAAGATACAGATGTATTGATTGCCGGAATCACCGGACATATCTGTAATCATTGTGTTACGCAAGCGCAAACCATTGTGAAAGATGAGATAGGAGCGAAAAATTCTTCCACCTTCACGGCAGTACAATTATTGAAACCTATTGAAATTAAAAATCATCTTGATGAATATGTTATCGGTCAGGATGAGGCGAAAAAAGTGCTTGCTGTGGCTGTTTATAATCATTACAAACGTTTGATCTTAAATCAGAATAAAACGACAAGCAAAGACGAGATCGAAGTGGATAAATCCAATGTGATCATGATTGGAGAAACAGGAACAGGGAAAACGCTTCTTGCACGTACTATCGCAAAAGTGTTGAATGTACCTTTTTGTATCGCTGATGCTACTGTTTTAACCGAAGCAGGATATGTGGGTGAAGATGTGGAGAGTATCTTATCCCGATTATTGCAAGCTGCCGATTTTGATGTTGCTGCCGCTGAACGCGGAATAGTATTTATTGATGAGATTGATAAGATAGCTCGCAAAAGTGATAATCCCTCAATTACCCGTGATGTTTCAGGGGAAGGTGTTCAACAAGGCTTATTGAAATTGTTGGAAGGTTCTACTGTTGGTGTTCCCCCGCAGGGAGGTAGAAAACATCCTGAGCAAAAAATGATTCAGGTAAATACAAAAAACATTTTATTTATTTGTGGTGGAGCCTTTGATGGAATTACCCGTAACATCGGTAATAGATTGAGTACACAGGTAATTGGATATTCTGTACATAAAGAGATAGCAGATGTAGATAAAGATAATTTATTGCAATACGTTTCTCCGCAAGATCTCAAAAGTTTTGGTTTGATACCGGAGTTGATCGGACGATTACCGGTATTGACGTATTTGAATCCTTTGGATGCCGGAACTTTATTGAGAATATTGAGCGAACCGAAGAATGCATTGATTAAACAATACACGCATTTGTTCGATATGGATGGAGTGAAAATAAAATTTGAAAAAGGTGTCTTGGATTTTATTGTTGAGAAAGCAATGGAGTTTAAATTGGGTGCCCGTGGATTGCTCTCTATCTGTGAAGCAATTATGATGGACATGATGTTTGATACACCATCTGACGCAAGTGTGAAAGAGATCAATGTGACGCTTCGTTATGCAAAAGATAAATTAAAAAAATCTACCTTGAATAAATTGAAGGTTGCGTAGGGTAAAAAATAAATAATAAAGGCTCCGTTATTTGGAGCCTTTTTTTATTGATTTTTTTTTCTTAGGCTCCGAATAATTTTGCGACCGAAAAAGCAGCAGCGGCCGCGGCAGCACCGATGAACATAACTTTTAGCGCTCCAGATAATAAGGGTTGTCCGGTTGCTTTACTTTTGAAAAATCCGAAAGCAAACAAGCAAATCAATGTAATTACTGCCGATAATTTTAATCCTGCAGAAGGTGTGTCAGTAAAAAAATAGGGAAGTAAAGGGATTGTTCCTCCTATTATATAGGAAACTCCTATTGTCAATGCGCTTGTGGTTGCTCGGTTCGCATTGGGCTCTTCTAAACCCAATTCAAATCGCATCATAAAATCCACCCATTTCTTTTTGTCTTTTGCCAATTCTTCTACAATAATATGTTGTGATTCCGGGCTGAGACCATATTCTTCAAAAACCTCTCTTACTTCTTCTTTTTCTCTTTCAGGAACGGTTTCTACCAATATCTGTAATAAATGCTGAATCACGCAAATGCTTTTCGGTATGAATCATACTTCTGTTTATATTTTAATTTGACTTTATATAATTTATTATGTTGAAATTTTATTAAATAAAAAAGGCTCCGATAAAATGAAGCCTTTTAAAAAAAGTATCGTGGATTGATCAATACATTGATATATTATAAGTTGTGCCATCTAATACCGCAGTTGCATTTCCATCGCAAGTACCAGCTCCATAATCAAACACAATTGGATAAGTAGGGTAAGTTGCTAATGTCAATGTAAAGTTTCCACTTACAATCCAGTGGCATCCTATATTCACACGTAGATCGGTATTTGTAACGATTGAGTAGGATTCCCCTTCCATTGAAACTCCGCTGGCTGTACCGCGAATTAAATAAACATCATCAAAAATATTAAAGTTGGTTAAATATCCGTCATAGAACTCGCGATCCTGATTTGTATTCCATGTACTTGATTTTCCATTTGTAGGATGAGTAACGGTTGCGCCACTTACAACAACATTGTAAACTAAATGTCCTGCTGCGTTATGACCTTTGTTTGTAACTGTTTGTGTTCCCTGAATATGATAATCGTTGTGATAATAATTTGACAATGTAATTGTGATAACAGTCGCTGAATCTAGATAAGGACCACTGAATACTGCTGTGATCATTCCTCGTCTGTTATTATAGTCTGAACCTAGAATGTTAGTAGGTCCGAAATCAAGGACTACTGTTTTTGGAAAAGTGACAAGATCGAAAGGATAAATTGAAACCATTGGATACGTTGTTGAAGGAGAACGTAAAGCATTGGAGCTATCAGTAACAGTACTTATTTGTCTCCAAATACCTGCGAAAGCATTTTCTGCATTTGCATTGTCCGCAGCTGAAGCAGCACTGGTCGGTTTTTTCTCTTCTTTCTTACAACCTGTATAAACAAAGGATACAATTGCGATTAAAGTGATAGCAGTGAATAATTTGAAGAATTTTGTTTTCATGTGGAGCATGGATTAGTTTCTTAATCAAATTTAAGCAATTTTTTCGAATGTAAGAATATCGAATTCGTAAATGTTCTTATCGTCTGTAATACCTTTTATTCTATTTGTTTCCTCCCACTTATGGAAGTCTAATTCAGGGAAAAAAGTATCACCATCAAAGGAATAGTTTATTTTCGTGATGTAAATTTTATGAGCATACGGTAAAAACTGTTTGTAAATTTCTGCTCCACCAATTATAAAAATTTCCTGATCACTTTTTTCTTTAGCTTTTTGAATGGCAGTTTCAATGGAC
>JAPLDC010000301.1 GCA_026391935.1 Bacteroidota bacterium
TTTTTCGCGTAAGATCAATCCTTGAAAAAGAAGATCTTTAATGTCAAATAATAATCGTTCTCCTTTTGGATAAAATGTTTCTAAGTCAATGGTAACGATCCCACTTTCTGAAACTTTATTTGTGATCTCTTCCAAAATAAAAAATTAAAATAGTTGAATTACATAAATCCCAATTCCAGTTGAGCAACTTCGCTCATCATATCTTTTATCCATGGGGGCTCAAAAGTAAGCGTTACTTTTGCAGATTTTATTCCTTCTATTTGACGCAATTTTTCTTCTACCTCCGGAGGCAATGTTTCTGCGACAGGGCAAGTTGGAGATGTAAGTGTCATTGTTACAATAAGATTATTTTCATCATCTATTCTAATCTCGTAGATCAACCCCAATTCCCAAATATCAACAGGGATCTCCGGATCATAGCATGTTTTGATGGATTCAATAACCCGTAATGCTAACTCGTCATTTTTTGAATATATTAATGCAGACATTTAAAACAGTTTAAAGTTTAACAGTTTAAAAATTTAAAGGTCTTGAAAACCTTAAGATTTTATTCTAATTGTTTTTTAATTTAATTGATCTAGCTGATTTGTTTATAAGCTAAAGCGTCTAATTTCATTTGTTTGATCATGCTCAGCAATCCATTGCTCCGGGTTGGTGACAGATGTTGTGTTAATCCTATTTTTTCTACAAAATTTAATTTTGCATTCATTATTTCATCGGGAGTATGATTTGATAAAACTCTTATCATTAAAGCAACCATTCCTTTTGTTATTATTGCATCGCTATCCGCGGTATAAATAACTTTTCCATCTTTTAATTCCGAATGCATCCATACTCTGCTTTGGCAACCTTTGATGAGTGTATCCTCTGTTTTGTATTGTTCATCAATGAGTGGAAGCGATTTCCCCAGATCAATAAGGTATTCATATTTTTGCATCCAGTCGTCAAACATTTCAAACTCTTCAACGATCTCATTCTCTATTTCCTCGATTGTCATCTTAATTCAACATTTTTATCGCACGCTCTAACCCATTAATAAAAAGATCGATTTCTTCTTTTGTATTATAAAATGCAAATGAAGCACGCACTGTTCCTTGTATTCCGTAAAATTGCATTATGGGTTGTGTGCAGTGATGACCTGTGCGGACAGCAATTCCCAGTTGGTCTAAGATGGTTCCAATGTCAAAAGGGTGTAATCCTTCTACAATAAAAGAAATAACACTTGCTTTTTCTTTTGCTGTTCCAATTATTTTTACTCCATTAATTTTTCCAAGAGCCTCCGTTGCATATACCAATAATTCATGTTCATAGGCTGCAATATTGTTCAAACCAAGTTTGTTCACATAATCGATTGCTGCCGCAAGACCTATTCCTCCTTCAATGTGCGGAGTGCCTGCTTCAAATTTCAACGGGAGGTCTGCGTATTCTGTTTTTTCAAACGTAACCGTTTTTATTGTTCCTCCACCAACTTGATAAGGTGGAATTTCAGTTAACCATTTTTCTTTTCCATATAAAACGCCAACTCCGGTTGGACCGAATAATTTATGACCACTGAAAACATAAAAATCAGCACTTATGAATTGAACATCCACCTTCATGTGTGGAACAGCTTGCGCTCCGTCAACCAAAACAGGAATTTTTTTTACATGTGCAAGAGCAATAAGTTCTTCAATTGGATTTATTGTCCCAAGTGTATTGGAGATATGTGTGAGTGCAACAATTTTTGTTTTATCAGTCAATAATCTTTTGTATTCTGAAATGATCAATTCTCCTTCCATATTGATAGGAATTACTTTCAGGATAGCGCCTCTCTCTTCACACACTTGCTGCCATGGCAAAATATTGGAATGATGCTCCATAACAGAAACAAGTATTTCGTCACCTTGAGAAATAAATTTTTTCCCGAATGAACTGGCAACCAAATTAATTGAATCCGTTGTTCCTTTTGTGAAAATAATTTCGTGGGCATGTTCCGCATTCAGATGTTTTTG
The DNA here is from genome assembly GCA_026391935.1 of Bacteroidota bacterium. GTDB lineage: Bacteria > Bacteroidota > Bacteroidia > 2-12-FULL-35-15 > 2-12-FULL-35-15 > 2-12-FULL-35-15. The sequence continues at coordinate 1,992 of JAPLDC010000301.1, forward strand.
AACAGTGCTGCGGGCATTTTCATAAGCAACAGTAATTTCCTGACTCAAAGTATGAACGCCACGATGAATGTTTGCATTCTGATTGGAATAATAATTTCCAATCGCATCAATCACCGATTTCGGTTTTTGAGCAGTTGCACCATTGTCGAAATAAATAAGAGGTTTGCCATTTACTTTGTGAGAAAGTATCGGAAAATCGGCTCGTATTTTTTTAATATCAAGTTGCACTTCGGTTATATTTTTTGATTCTATCATTTATTGACGAATGCAAAGTTAAGAATAATTCTAAATAGCGAGTCTTTTGCCTGAAAATAATGTCGCTTAAAGCCAAAACGCAATTGCTAAAAAATGGATTCTATTCCTTACTTTTGTTTTGTGAGAACGCCTGTTTATTTGGATCATAATGCTACAACGCCCGTTGATAAAAGGGTGTTAGAAGCAATGCTGCCTTATTTTACTGAAAAATTTGGAAACGCATCCAGCCGGACGCATTCTTTTGGTTGGATAGCTGAAGATGCCGTTAAAACTGCCCGTCAACAGGTTTCGAATCTGATAAATTGTTTGGAGCAGGAGCTTGTATTTACCTCGGGTGCCACGGAAGCAATTAATCTTGCAATAAAAGGAGTGTGGGAAAATTACCAAACTAAGGGAAATCATATCATAACTGTAAAAACTGAGCACAAAGCTGTATTAGATATCTGCGCATACCTTGAAAAGAAAGGTGCGGAAATAACTTATTTAGGTGTTAACAGGGAAGGGCTGATCGATTTGCAGGAATTAAAAAATGCCTTACGCGCAGAAACAATCCTTGTTTCGGTAATGTATTCAAATAACGAAACCGGTGTGATGCAGCCTATCAGACAGATTGCGGATCTTGTGCATGCAAACAATAGTATTTTATTTTGCGATGCCACACAAGTTGTTGGAAAAATAAATATAGATGTGCAGGACGAACATATTGATTTGATGTGTTTGAGTGCACACAAGTTTTACGGACCAAAAGGTGTTGGTGCTTTGTACATTCGCAGAAAAGATCCCCGTGTGAGTTTGTTTCCACAAATGCACGGTGGTGGGCATGAGCGAGGATTGCGTTCGGGAACATTGAATGTTACAGGAATTGTAGGTTTAGGAAAGGCTTGTGAAATTGCTAAGCTGGAAATGTGGGACGATGCTGCTCGCATTTCAAAATTAAGAACACGATTGGAACAATTAGTATGTGTGCCTCCGAATGTGTTTGTTAACGGTAGCACCAAAGATCGTTTGTTTAATACCACTAATATTTGTTTTCAGGGAATTCGCTCCGAAACGATCATCAAGAAGATCCCTAATATTGCGGTTGCAATGGGCTCTGCCTGCACCTCTGAATTAGCAGAACCTTCGCATGTTTTAAAAGCTATGGGATTGAGTGATGAGGATTCATATTCTTCCATCCGCTTCAGCCTTGGAAAAAATACTACAGAGGAAGAAATCAAAAAGGTCATAGAAAAAATAAATCAAAGTGTCTTTTAAGTTGTAGGTATTTAATTATTTGTTGCCTCCTTCTGGCAAAAAGTAATTTAGAGTTTAGCAGACTAACCTTTTACAAAATCAGTACGTCTAAAATAAAGTATGGTGAAACAGCAATATTCAGATCAGGAATTTATAGAGATGTTTCGCGCAGAGGAGTCAAGAAATATGTCCATACATTTTATGATCAAACAATTTCAGGAACGTTTATACTGGCACTTCAGAAAAATTGTGATTGACCAAGTAGTGTATTTCTGAATTTTGGATTGGTATTCCGTTTTGGTAATACGAAAGCAAGCTATAACAACCAACTCATGTATGATGCGATAGACATCAACAACACAATTTATGGTGCGGATAATGCGGTACAAATCGGAAATGGTAATATACCGCTTCTTCCTAAAAAGTCAGGGAAAGTTAATACCAATGAGGTATTAGATCTGATAGAGACACAAGACTTATATTAAAACCACTACTTTTCCTTCTTTCTTTTTCATTATGCCGATGGGCTTAGCAAAATCACCTAAGCCTTCGGTGATCAATAAGTTTTCAAATTCATTTTT
>JAPLDC010000033.1 GCA_026391935.1 Bacteroidota bacterium
AGCTAAATGAACTTCCTTTACAATTGCTTTCCCTCTTTCAATTGCTTTTTCATTTTCAGGAATTGTATTATGATGACGCAGCGGTAAAGATTTTTCAAGTCCTTTACGCATATATTCAGGTTCGATCAATGGCTTAAGTTTTAAGAATGCTCCTAATACAAGCATATTAAAAACTTTTGCCAAACCCAATCTTGCAGCCTCATCAGCAGCATCGATTGTATAAATATTGATATCCTTTCTTTCGGGATGACGAATAATTCCATTTGGATCATAGATCAAAACGCCTCCTTTTTTAACAGAGTTCTCAAACTTATCCATTGATTGCTGATTCAAAATAATAGCAGTGTCAAACTTGTTTAAAATGGGAGAACTAATACGTTCATCACTTATAATCACAGTAACATTTGCTGTTCCACCACGCATTTCAGGTCCATAAGAAGGGAACCAGCTAACCTCTTTATTTTGCATCATTCCTGAGTAAGCAAGGATTTTTCCCATAGACAAAACACCTTGACCACCAAATCCGGCAATAATAATTTCTTCAGTCATATCTTTATAATTTGAAAATTTAACAATTTAAAATGTACACAACATTATTTTAAAATTACTTCGGCACTTTAATATCACCAAGCGGATAATAAGGGAACATATTCTCTTCCATCCATTTGTTTGATTCCAATGGTGTCATTTTCCAACCTGAATTACAATTTGAAACAATTTCTACAAAGCATAATCCTTTGTTTAATTTTTGGTATGAAATTGCTTTTTCAATTGCTTTTTTTGCTTTACGCACATTCGCAGGTGTATGAACAGATTGACGGGAAACAAAATATGTTCCCGGAAGATTTGCGATCAATTCCGTAATTTTCAAAGGATATCCCATTGTTTCTGTATCACGGCCAAAAGGAGATGTTGCGGTTTTCATATTTGGAAGTGTTGTCGGAGCCATTTGTCCGCCTGTCATTCCATAAATTCCGTTATTCACAAAAAATACGGTAATGTTTTCTCCTCTGTTGCAAACATGAATTGTTTCACCTGTTCCAATAGCAGCAAGATCGCCATCACCCTGATAGGTGAATACGAATTTATCAGGATAAAGTCTTTTTATTCCGGTTGCCACAGCTGGAGCTCTTCCGTGAGCAGCTTGTTGCATATCGATATTCATAAAATCATAAGCAAGTACCGAACATCCAACAGGAGCAACTCCGATTGTATCCGCTTGCAAATTCATTTCCTCAATAACTTCCATTATTAAACGATGCGCAGTTCCATGTCCACAACCCGGACAATACGAAAGTGCGTTGTCGGTTAACAAACACGTTCTGGAGTAAACCATATTTTCAGGTTCACAAATTTCATCTTTAGTTGGTATGTGGCTCATAGCTTTTTTCTTTTATAAAGTTTTTTTCTAGAATATTTAATACTTCATCTGGTGCCGGCATAATTCCACCAAGACGACCATAATGTTCAACAGGTACTACACCATTTACGGCTAGCCGAACATCTTCTACCATTTGTCCGGCGCTCATTTCAACAGATAACATACCTTTTACTTGCTTAGCCAATTTCGCCAATTCAATAGTAGGGAAAGGGAAAAGTGTAATAGGACGTAATAATCCAACTTTAATTCCGCGCTCTCTTCCAAGCAATACAGCTTTCTGGCAGATACGTGCACTTGATCCATATGCAACAAATAAATATTCAGCATCATCACATTGAATCCGTTCAAAACGAACTTCAGTATCTTGAATATGCTTAAATTTTTTCTGCAGATTGATATTGATAATTTCCTGTTTCACCGGATTCAAATCCAAAGAAGTAATGATATTACGTTCTCTGTCAGGTGTTTTTCCTGTTGTAGCCCAAGGAGATTTTATTTTTATTTCGGCATCAGTCCAACGAGGAACTTGTTCGTCCAATTCAACCTTTTCCATCATTTGACCGATTGCTCCGTCAGATAAAACCATCACTTGGATACGATGTTTAAAAGCAAGTTCAAATCCTAGTTTTGCAAAATCATACATTTCCTGAACAGAAGCTGGAGCAAGCACGATCATTTTATAATCGCCATGACCACCACCTTTTACAGTTTGAAAATAATCAGATTGTGAAGGCTGGATAGTTCCTAATCCAGGACCACCACGAACAACGTTTAATAATAAACAAGGAAGTTCTGTCCCTGCCATGAAGGAGATACCTTCTTGCATCAAGCTGATTCCTGGACTGGAAGAAGATGTCATAACTCTTTTTCCAGCAGCGGCACCACCATACACCATGTGAATAGAAGCTATTTCACTCTCGGCCTGCAAAACGATCATACCTGTTCGTTCCTTTGTTTTATTGGCCATTAAATATTCCAACACTTCCGATTGCGGAGTTATTGGATATCCGAAATAGCCATCACATCCGGCACGAATAACGCCTTCAGCAATAGCTTCGTTACCTTTCATTAATCTGATATCCTTCATGTTTAATTTATTTTATAATTAATTAATTTTCACTCTATAAACTGTAATTGCTCCATCCGGACAAATCAATGCACAATTCGTACAGCCGTTGCAATCGGCATTGATACTTGAGGCAAAGTGATATCCTTTACTATTTAAATTTACTGACATTGCAATTGTTTTTTCCTTACAAACAGGAACACACAATTCACAGCCTTTACACCTTTCGGTGTTTACTACAATTTCACCTTTTACCGTTGCCATACTATTATTATTTTAAAATTATTATACTTGATGTTTATTATTTAAGCTTCCTTAATTATTTATTGTTACCAATAGAATGAGAGAATCCGACTAAAATCATAGGCTCAACAAAATTGAAATGCTGACTTGCTTTTCCACCACCAACAGTTGTATTAATATCCGGCATATTAATGTATCCGGCTTTTAATTTTCCTAACAGAAAAAAATGTTTGCAGAAATCAAACTGTAATCCAAGACTTGCTGAAACACTATATCCTGCAAGATGATATGCTTTTTTTCCAGCTGTCATATCATGTTTAGGATCTTGACCAAGAACATCTGTATCGCTGTCCGGTATTAACATTCCGGCTCCGATAGTTCCATGAACCGAGAAAGCATGCTTGTTATTATTCGAGATCCACAATTGTTCCAATCTGCCCAACTCAAAACTAACATCATTTAATCCGTCACAATGTTCAAATTCAGAAACAAAACCACTTGGCAAGGAGTCGACTAATTTAGATTGATACACTCCTGCTTCAGCACCATCTCCCACAAGGACTTCTGTGTTATCATATACTCCATCGTTAACACCTGTAGAAATTGTTCCACTTAAAAGTGTTACCTGCTTATCCATAGTATATTTCATATGATCATGACCTAAAGTGATATAGGTTTTATCATTAATAAAATAACCAAGGCGCCAGTTGAACTGAGGAATAGTAAATGTATTTGGTTTTATATAAGTAACGAAATCGTGCCCACCCGGTTCATCTCTTGCTGTGATATCCGTGATTGTAAAATCATAACCTTCTCCTGAAAAATGTATATCACTTTTACCGAAAAATGCACGATTATATCCCCAGGAAAAATAAAGATTTCCTTTACGCTTGAAAATTTGTTTGGTCTCTGTATTATCAATCTTCAATTTTTCAGCAGAAACCTTAGTGCCTATGATATTTTCAGGAGTGACTTGTGCCGTTCCTTTTATGAATACAAATAATAGTATAAAAAAAGCAATCTTAAAAACTCTCATACTTTAAAATGTTTATTAGTTTTCCAAAATTATTACTGATGCAATAGCACCAGGACCACCGATATTGTGTGTTAATCCTCTTTTAGCATTTTTAACTTGTCGTTCACCGGCATTACCGCGCAAATGATTTGAAACTTCTACCACCATTCTTATTCCTGTTGCTCCAACAGGATGACCGCAGGATAAAAGTCCACCACTAACATTCACCGGAATTTTTCCACCAAGTTGTGTTTCCTTCCCGCGAATCAAATCTTTTGACTCCCCTTGTTTACATAAACCCAGATCTTCATAGGTAAGTAATTCCACTATTGAAAAACAATCATGCACTTCAACCAGATCAAGTTCTTCGATCGGATCAGTAATTCCAGCTTGTTTGTATGCTATTCTTGCCGCATTACGGGTTGCTTCGAAAGAAAGAAAATCATGATTCGGATCAAAAAAAGGCAGATCCCAACCGGTAGAAACAGACAAACCAAGGCCTTTAACAAAAACAGGATTATGCTTTTTCTTATCAACATCTTCAGCACGAACCATAATTACACAGGCAGCTCCATCCGTTGTCGGGCAGCTATCCAAAACAGTCAGAGGATCTGCAACCATTTGAGACCGCATCACTTCTTCAAGAGTACAAGGTTTACGATAAAAAGCTTTATCATTTAAGGAACCGTGAAAATGATTCTTCACAGAAACATTTGAAATATCTTCACGAGTCAGACCAAATTCTTTCATCATCCTATTCGCATAAACAGCAAAAGTGCCTGCAGCAGTAAATCCTTTTTGCAAAAAGGGGTGACCATATTCCACCATCATTTTTACAATGCTATCCTGAGGCTGACGATCACGAAGTTTTTCAACACCAAGTGCCATTGCAACATCACACTCTCCTGCACGCAAAGCATTAATGGCATTACGAATAGCATCGGCACCGGAAGCACAAAAATTTGAAACCCGCGTTACAGGTATATTATATAAAGAAAGCGGCTCGCTAAGATCCATTCCGCTCCTACCTTTAAAAACTCCTATTTCCGGAAAAGCAGTTGATAACCACGCCGCCCCAATATCATCCAAGGAAATTTTCGCATCAGCAACAGCCTGTAATGCTGCATCACGAACCAGGTCATCATAACTCTGATGAAACAATTCACCGAATTTTGTAACACCGATTCCTATGATTGCTATGTCTGTTTGCTTACCCATTTTGTTTTGCTTTCCAGAAATAATTTGGTTTTGCATCATTTTCAATCATCTTCCTCAAAACCAATTTCACATTTACACCTATTTCCATTTTATATTTTTCAGGTAGTAAAGTATCAGTTTGCTGAACAGTCATTCTTCCTCCTCCATCAAGATCAACGATTACCATGGTAATTGGAGGAAAGGAGGAAGGAAAATAATGTTCAGCAGTAAAAGCATAAACGCTACCTGTTTTTGAAAGTTGGACTGTTGAAAAAGTTTCACACTTGCATTTTTTACATCTTGCAGCTTTCAGGTAATAGATCGTTCCACACATATCACATTTCAATCCTTTTAAATATTGCAATGTATCTTTCTCTCTTTCTTGCATCATCTCAGATGAAAACATTTCTTTCGTAGTGTATGTGAAAGATCCAAAATTCCCTGCTTTTCGTAAAAGCAAATAATCCTGATAACAATTGATCAGATCATATTTACTCAGTTGTTCTTGTAAACATTTATTTTCAGGAAACGTAAATGTTTTTATTTCAAACAAATTTGTGCCATTAGTATAATCTGCCAGTAAAATACTTTTCTTTCCATTCTCTAATTCATGAATAAGCAGCAGAAGTGCATGCGTGGAACCCGTATTACCAATTTTAGAAGTAAGAGAATCTTTTGCAAATTGCGTTTCCGTATACCCTGCTTTTGCAAAAATCCCACCTGCCATTCGTGCATAAAGTGAATTAAGAATAATAGCATCAAAAGAATCCGGCTTCGAAACAATCCTCTTTATAGAAGTTGTGATATTATTTTTGAATCCTGCATCACGACTGTACCGTGGATCATTTTGTATTGTATTTGATTTATAAGAGAATTCTTCTGCCAAAGAAGAACTATACGATCCGGAACTTGTGATCTCTGCAATTCCTTTTTCTTTACATAATAGTATGGCGCAAGCAGCATGACCAAAAGGGGTTGATCTTTCTTTACCTATTTCCGGAAAATTCACATCTGCTGAAACGACTAAAATATTTTTGTATTTACCTGAACCGATCAAATCATTTGCTAAAAGAAGAGCATCTGTTCCGCTTCGGGCGGAGTTCGTAAAATCAAGTGCTAAAATTCCTTGAGAAAGATTTAACAGATCTGCAAGAAAAGAAGCGTGATAACGATTATTAAAAACAGAGGATGATGTTGCAAAAAATATTCCATCGACACCTTCTTTATTTATATTACATGATGCCTCAAAAGCCAATGTAATGATATCTTCATCGGCAAAACAAACAGCTTTCATAACCCCCTTTTTACCCGAAGGATGAAGTGTGCTGTCCTCAACTCTGAAATGAGGCAATGCAATTCCGTATGATTTAATATAACTCATTTATACAATTACTTTTTTGTTATCTGTCAATCCATCAACAAAAGGCTCATTTAAAGCCTGAAACATTTTATCCTGATCAAACTTTTTGGCAATTTTATTTTCATTAAAAACACTTAGCAGTGAATCCATAGGAAACAATTGAGTTTTCGTCAAAAAATAAAAGATGCTATATATCGATGAATTTTTTGCACCGCCTCTTTCACGAAATGGAAAATAAATAACTTCTGCTTTTGTGTCAGGAGCTTTGAGAGAACTATCAATAAACAATTTCCCTCCTTTCATATTTGCAAGTGTTTTTCGTGCATACTCCAAACCATCGGAAGAAGTAACGCAGATCACATCAGGATTGGGTGATCCAGTATATAGAATTTCTTCTGAAGAAAGAATAATTTCAGCTGCCGAAAATCCGACACCATCTGTAACAGGATAACTTCCTTTTTTTGTTCCATTCAAACCGGAGGTTATTCCTGCCTTCAAAATAAATTCAGCTGCAGCTTGAACTCCTTCACCGGCAGAACCGCAAAGCATCAACCGGAAAGGCTTTTCTAACTTCGAAGGGAATTTTGTTTGAATAGCATCGCTCTCGCTGAAAAGTGATCTGAACTCGGTTTTAACTTCTGTTTTATAATTATCAACTTCTCTATCTACAAATTTATTTATGATAAGTCCTGCGTTTTCTATCACTTTAGAAAGCTTCATTCCCGGATTGGATTTTACTCCATAGCTCGGACAAATTTCCATCACTTCAACCAATGAAAAACCTTTTTTCGAAAAGGCTTCAGCCAACTGTTCTGAGAAATCAGAAATCCCTTCCAGACGGCAAACATAAGATGCCCCTTCAACAGCAGCTATTAATTTACAAATATCATAACCTGTCTTTTTTCCTCCATAAGGTAATGTCGGTGTTTTAAATCCTGCCGGTGTAAATTCACTCGGTTGTCCGCCGGTCATTCCATAAAGCATATTATTATGGATCACCACAGTCATATTAAATCCATTATGAGCTGCATCAATCAAATGTTGCATTCCAATTGTTGCTCCACCATCACCAATAAAGACGATCACCTTTTTTTCAGGATTATTCAAAGCCGCAGAAACGCCTGTCGCCAATGCAACAGATCGTCCATGTAGTCCGTGAACAGTATGTGTTAAAAATGATTTGTCAATAATTCCGTGACAGCCAATATCCGTTACAAGAACAACATTCATTGGATCGTATCCCAAAAGTTGAAGCGCTTTCTCAGTATTAGCGGCAATATGGTTGTGTCCACATCCTTTGCAGAAAGGCAGATCAGCATCCGTTAAAAATTTTTTCTTTTCTAGTTCCATTTTTCTTGCAACAAAATTATTTAGACAAAACCACTTCCGTTATCCTAGCGGGTGTGATCATTTCCGCAATTCCATTTACACCCGATACTTTTTTATTTCCAAATTCTCCAAAAAGAATTTTCCTATACTGCCCAGATAAATTTTCTTCTGCGATCACTATTTTATTGTATTTCTCAATTATATCGAAATATTCAGGTGCAACAGGCAATAAAGTTTTTGGTATCAAAAGAGAAACTTTTTCTCCTTGCTCCCTTAAATTTTTAACAGCTTCTCTGCTTGCAGAAGCCGTTATCCCATAGGAGATCAAAAGTGTATTTGCTCCTTTTTCACCATCATATTCGTAATATAAATGATGTTTTAGATTTTTTTGATGTTTCAACTCCAGACGTTTGGTATTATCGATCGCCTCTTTTGAAGTGTTTTGAATTATTCCTTTCTGATCATGTGTTGATGCAGTATAACGAACCTGATTTTTCTTGTCACCTACCGGTAAAAAATCAGGAACTAATGTTTCATTCGTTTTATAAGGAACGAAAGTTTCTGCTCCTGAATACTGTTTTCGTTCAAGCAAATTAATTTCTGAAAGTTGTGAGATCGCAAAACTAGCAAGCGTCATAATCTCCTCTTTTGAAGTTAACAAAACAACAGGTGTCCTGAGATCAATCGCCATTTTCATAGCGTTGTGGGATAATTCCCAACAATCTTTCATACTGCTGACACTTATAACCGGTAAAGAAAATCCACCTGATATTGCTCCGGTCAGTAATGCAAGATCACCTTGTGCACCACATGTAGCACTTCCTGTTGCAGGTCCAAGTCGTTGTACAAGAATGATCAACATTGGCAATTCCATCATATACGCCATATTTACAGATTCCAGCATCAAAGCAAAACCGGGAAATGATGTAGCAGTCACCGGAAACTTTCCAGTGGTGGAAAAACCACACATCCATTGAAGTGCTGAAATCTCATCAGGGGCAGCAAAGAATGACGGAAAACGTTCAAGCGAATTGGAATAAAGTAAATTTGCCGGTGTTATCGGATAGCCTATAAAAACGTCTGCACCCGACCGGGCCAATGATTCTATGATAAGTTCTGAACCATCCATGATCAGTTGGTTCTCTTTTATTTCAACGCTCATAATCCTAATTCTTTTGCAATATTTATTTTCAATATTTCTGAAGTACCACCGCCAATAAGTGTAAATCGGGCATCACGCAAATATCTCTCAATGTTATATTCAACTGCATAACCGTATGATGCCAACACACGGGAAGCTTCATCACAAATAGTATTTGCAATTTCAGAGGCATATAATTTTGCGATCATAGCTTCTTTTTGTCGCGGTTTATTCTGATCACTTAAAGTTGCAGCAAAAAAAACATAAAGTTTCGCTGTTTCTAACTGAACAGCCATATCAGCAAACTTCATTTGCACAGCCTGAAATTTCCCGATTGGTTTTCCGAATTGAGAACGTTCATTGGCATATTTTAATGCATCTTCATAGGCCGCAGT
>JAPLDC010000358.1 GCA_026391935.1 Bacteroidota bacterium
GTGCCGACAACATCTGTTGGTATTGAGTTTCCAGGTCAGATTGCAAAATGTAATTATTACCGACAACTGCTACTATGCGGTCAATTACTTTCTCTTGAGCCCTTGCGCTAATTAAGCACCCAAGAAAAAACACGAAAAACAATGCTCTATTTCTTAATTTTATCATTAGAATAAATTTCAATTTTGTTATTGTTTGCTGCATCATTATAAACATCTTCCTTCATTTTAATTATCAGCTGCAGCTTACGTTTATTTAAAATGATATTTTCAATATTTTCTTTTTCGAAACTCAAAGGAGACAAACTATTTTTGACCTTAAATCCTTTAATATTTACAAAATAGCTATTCAAAGAATCACTTACTTCCACAAAATGATTGTTTTGCAAAAATAGCTCTTTATTATAGGTTTGAATAGGAATTTCTTTCAACAAGTCGTCAAACAATAACCAAGAAGAATCATCCAGATAAAAATTGACAGCAAATTGATGACAGTAACTTTCTAATTGCTCTTTATCTTTCGCATTGTCAGATTTATACCATTTTTTAAGTTTTTCTATTCCCGGTGTCTTTTTATCTACTTTTACATACACCACTTTTATGATGTTATCCTTTAACTCAAAATCGTCCTGATTATTATTATAATATTCCTCTATTTCTTTATCGGAAACGACCGTATCTAATTTTTGTTTAACCAATTCCTTTTCATAAGAATATGTGATAAGGGAATTACGGTAATCACGCAGTTGTTTTTCAACATTTTTTTGTTCATCGGAAAGGTTACTTTCAGCCTTTTGAATTACGAGGGATTCGTGGATCCAATTATCAATATACTTCTTAATTAGTTCGATGCTATCCTTCGAAAGCGTTCCTTGAGGCACAATATCTTTAATGTCATCCAGATACAAAAAAACATTGTTCGCACGGGCAATTGCCACCCGATCAATATCTTTATCCGGGCTCGAATTGCATGAAAACAATCCGACTATGATCAATATGTACAGTATACGATGGCTCAAATTATTGTTCGGTAAAAACTAAAAAAGTTTATGATGCAATACACCATAAACTTTTTAAAGAATTAAAGCTTTATTATTTTATAGTTGAAAGAACTGTCTTATCTATTGTAACAGGATATTTTGCCTTTAATGAAGCGATCCATTCTTTTTCCAAATAATTTTGATAATCCGCTGTAACCATACCTTTTGAATCAACATACGCTTTTGGCTCAGGTTTTAACAATTTGTTAGTTACAACAATAACAGTTTTTTTATCTTTTTCTGATACCATGTCAGCGGAGGTGCCGGGATTCCAATTTTTATCTACAAATTCATTTTCACCCTTGTTAAAGATACGTGTTTCAATTTGCAAATTCAACTGTGAATCTTTATTTACAACCGCTAAAATATCCTTCTCAGATTTTTTCTTCTTCATTAATCCGCGAACCTGAAGAGCTATTTTGTCAGAAGAACATGAATAAACAGAAGCATCAGCACGTTCATCCCACATGTAGTTCATCTTATTCTTTTCGTAATATGCTTTCGAACCAAGAGTATCTTTTACAGCCTTGCTCCACACTTTTTGATCTGTCAATTCAAACAATAGGATCCCATCACGGTATTCTTGCATCAAGGACTTAAATTCAGGGTATTTTTGATCTAAACGAGATTCTTCGTAAGCTACTGCTGACTCTTCAACAAATTGCTTATAGAATTGATTTAAAACAAGTTTGAAATCTGATTTTGTGCGCTTGCTTTGATGAGTAGTGATGAAATTTGCAAAATCAGCTTGCGTGAAAACTTTATCATTAAAATTAAACATTGGTTTGTTCAATCCTTTTGCTTTTGTGATATCCCAACGGCCATCAAACAATGTTGAATCCATTACGCCAATAAATTCATCCGCCAATTTTGGATTTTCTTTGAACTTGTATTCTGCTTTTACCTTAGTTATCAAAGAAGCTCTTCCGGCCTGAGCACGGGAATCTTTCGTAACCTTTGACTTAAGATCATTTTTCATATCATCAAAAGAAGCCAAACCTCTTTTATCGATCAATTTCACAATATGCCATCCGTATTTTGTACGCATTGGCTGACTGAAATCTCCTTTACCAGTAAGGGCGAAAGCCGTTTTTTCAAATTCTAAAGGCATTTTTCCGGTACCAAACCAAGGTAATTCTCCGCCTTTTTTAGCGGATGTTTTGTCATCAGAAAATTCTGCAGACAGATCCTCAAATTTTGAACCTGACTTTAATTTATTATAGATTTCCGTAATTTTTGTGAAGTTATTTAATGAATCTTCTTTTGTCATATTAGGAGGAGTTTTCACCATAATATGAGCCACTAAAACCTCTCCTTGCGCTTTTCTTCTTTCTTTAACTTTAATGATGTGGTACCCATAACGGGTACGAACCGGCATAGATACATCACCTACTTTAGTGTTATAAGCAGCGGATTCAAAAGGATAAACCATTTGCAGAGCAGTAAAAAATCCAAGATCACCACCATTATCTTTCGCTGAAGGATCATCTGAAACACCTTTTTCAGCTGCAACCTTATTAAAATCTTCTCCTTTTAAAATTCGGGCCCGAATCTTTAAAATCTTGTTATAAGCATCCAAGGTATCTTTAGGTAGTGCTGTTTCACTTACCTTAACCAAAATATGCGAAGCGTGAATATCTTCCTGCAAGCGGTCGTATGTTTCTTTCAGTAACTTCTCATTTACATCCTTATCCGTCAAATAAGGTTGAGCTAATTGCTTACGATATCCACCCAATTCCTCTTTAAAAGACTTAGCAGTATCCAAACCTAACTCTTCTGCTTCATTCACTTTTAACTTAAAATTTACAAAAAGATCGATGTATTCATTCAATGATTTAGCATCACCGGCGGCATCTTTATTATTATTTTTATGATAAACATTTTCGAACTCTGAAACAGATACTTTAGTATTTCCGACTGTCATAAGCACAGCATCGTTTTTTCCACCATCAATTGTTGCTACAGGTGGTTTCTTTGTTTGAGCAAGGGCGCAATTAATTGTCAGAAGAGCCACAGGCAGTATCAATGATTTTGATAAAACACTTAAATTCATAGGTTAATGATTTTTTTATTTTGGGTAACAAATGTAGTTATTTATGCGATGTATCAAAATAAAAACAGTGCCAATTCCTATTGACACTGTTGTTAATTTTTGTTAATCCTAAAAAAACGAAATTATCTACTGTAATTTGGTGCTTCACGGGTAATGGAAACACCATGAGGATGACTTTCGCGGATACCTGAATGCGTGATTCTAATAAATTTTGCCTTTTGCAATTCCAGCATGTTTTTAGCACCGCAATACCCCATCCCGGCACGCAAACCACCAATAAACTGATAAACCACCTCTGATAAGCTACCTTTTACAGGAACACGACCAGAAATGCCTTCAGGAACCAATTTTTTAATATCATCCTCCATATCCTGAAAGTAACGATCTTTAGAACC
>JAPLDC010000110.1 GCA_026391935.1 Bacteroidota bacterium
AATTTTACTTTATCATAAATCGTATATCCAACAGTTCGCCATTGAGGTGTACGATATACCGGTAGCTCCATGATAAAATAACTTTTTTCGCGTGCTTTCAAAACCCACTTCAATATCCATGCAGCGGTTATCGCTGTGACAAAGCCAATCAAATATAAGGTCATTAATATCAAACCTTGATAATTAAAAAATCCTTCTGTTTTATTTTGCGGTACTACCAAAGAAATAAGCAATGTATAAACAGGCAAACGGGCTGAGCAACTCATCAGAGGTGTTACCATAATGGTAATGATCCTTTCCTTCCAACTGCTGATGGTACGTGAACTCATAATAGCAGGAACTGCACACGCAACACCACTTATCAATGGAATAACCGAACGTCCGTTCAAACCGAATCTGCGCATTAGTTTATCCATGATGAAACTCACGCGTGCCATGTAACCTGTATCTTCAAGTATTGCAATAAAAGCAAATAACAATGCTATTTGCGGAACAAAAACAACTACGCCACTTAATCCTGCAATGATACCATTAACAAATAAATTGGTAAGTTCACCGTGCGGAAGTGTACTGGAAGCCAAGTCAGAAATGGCTAAGAAGGATCGCTCTATCCATTGCATCGGGAAAGCTGCAAGAAAAAATATGGTTTGAAAAATAAAAAATAATACCACCAGAAAAATAGCATATCCCCAAATCTTATGTGTTAAGACGCCATCCAACTTATGGGTAAACGTTTCTGTTTTAATAGCCGATTCATGCGTGATACAATCTTCTACAATACGATTAATGACTTTATAACGCTCAACACTTTCTGCCGACTGCAACTTAGTTGTATCAATGATAATGGTATTCAACGCATCGGTGATCTTGATTTGTGTTTCCCGATTATGTAAAAAATTTATGTCGGAAAGATTATTGATAATTTGGAACGCGATAAAATCACTCTTCACTTTTACAACAGCTCTCACCTTTTCGATTGCTTCTGGAGCAATTTTTTTTATGTCGATAAAATCATATTGAGGAACCGGTAATGGTGACAAAATTGCTTCTTTCAAAGCCTCGACACCATCTTTGTTCCTAGCACTTACTCCCAAAACTTTCACACCCAACTTTTCAGATAAACGAATGGTGTCAATAACATCACCTTCCTTTTCAACCATATCCATCATGTTGAGAGCAAGAATGACAGGGATCTTCAGGTCGATAATCTGAGAAACGAGAAATAAATTTCTTTTTAAATTACTGGCATCAGCAACAATAATCGTAACATCTGGATGGTCGCTATTATCACTGTTGCACAGCACTTCAAAGGCAACACGTTCATCCAGCGATTTAGGATACAAACTGTATGTTCCCGGCAGATCAATAAATTCAGCTGTTACAACGTTACTTAGTTTTGCGAATCCCGATTTTTTATCAACGGTAACACCTGGAAAATTTCCGGTTTTTTGATTTAAGCCTGTAAGAGCATTGAATAATGTGGATTTGCCACTATTAGGATTTCCAACCAGCGCAACTTTCAAAGTAGGTTTTTCTGAAAAATTTACAAAAGAGCTGTTCGAATCCACAACAAAAGATTATTTATTTGGCCAAAATTGGAGATACAAGTATTGTAGAGGCTTCTGCTTTACGCAGGCTCAATAGATATCCGGAAACATAAATAGCAATAGGATCGCCCAACGGTGCAATGCGGTCAAGTTTTACGATCTCTCCCGGAGTACAACCCATTTCCAATAATTTCAAGGCCATATCCTTATCGGTAAATGAATCGATAATTGCACTTTGACCTATTTCTAATTGCGATAAATTTTTCAAACCTTTTGTTTCTGACATGATATGCCTCAAAAGTACGCATTATTTAAGCCTGAAAATGATTAAACTGATACCTAAAACAGGGTATTTTTAGTAGGGAAGGACGTTTTCGTTTAGAAAAAATTATTGGAAAGCGACTCGGAAAGTTCAACTTTCCATTTCGGACAATCTCCGCAACGATTTTTTTTATGAAACATATAACAACCCGAAAACAAAGACATCGTTGCAATAATGACTATCACCTTTAATGTATTTTGTAAAATATTTTTCATGCCTGATAGTTGTTTATACAAAGATAGCAAAAACAAAACACATCATTTGTGTCCAATTATTCTTAAATTTAACCCTGAATTCAGCTAATTCAAAAAAAGAACTGTTTTTTAGGCAAAAACATGAGAATATTTTTTCATTTCGGCAGGTATTTTTTGTTAATGAAACGGGCATTTGGCAAGCCGGAAAAGCTTGCTATTTACCGCGACCGCATTTTTGAAGAAATAAATTTGCTGGGCATCGGTTCCCTTGGCATTGTCGCTATCATTTCCGTTTTTATGGGAGCCGTTATTACACTGCAGTCTGCCTTCAATTTTGAAAGTCCGCTTATCCCTGTTTATGCAGTTGGTGTTGCCGTGCGCGATTCGATGATCTTGGAATTTTCCCCAGCAATTGTCAGTTTGATACTTGCAGGAAAAGTTGGATCCAGCATTGCTTCTGAAATTGGGACGATGCGTGTGACGGAGCAGGTTGATGCTTTGGAGATCATGGGTATTAATTCTGCCAGCTATCTGATCTTTCCAAAAATTATTGCTTCCTTATTGTTTAATCCAGTCTTAATTGTATTCTCCATGTTCTTGGGTGTATTGGGTGGTTATATTTTCGGAGTACTAACAGGAGTTGTTACTGATTACGAATTTATTTATGGTATCACGTATGATTTCAGGCCTTACAATGTGATATATGCTTTGATAAAATCAGGCGTTTTCGCCTTTATTATTGCATCTGTTCCAGCCTATCATGGTTATTATACACAAGGAGGCGCTTTGGAAGTGGGCCGCTCTAGTACCAGAGGCGTAGTTTATAGCAGTGTATTGATTCTTGCATTCGATCTTATTTTAACACAACTTTTATTGTCGTGATAGAAATTAAAAACATATCAAAATCTTTTTCAGGAAGAAATGTCATTCACAACATTTCCTTCAATTTTGAACCCGGAAAAACGAATATGATCATTGGTGAAAGCGGTTCAGGTAAAACTACTATATTAAAATGCATGGTAGGTTTAAATGAGCTGGATTCAGGCGAAGTTTTATATAATGGACGTAATTTTTACGATCTGGATTTTAATGGTAAAAAAGCCATCCGCAAAGAGATAGGAATGCTATTTCAAGGAGGCGCATTGTTTGATTCAAAAACAGTGGAAGAAAATGTTGTATTTCCAATTTCAATGTTCACCGATCAAAGCGAAAGCGAAAAGCGGGATAGAGCAAATTTTTGTTTACAAAGAGTAAACCTTAAAAATGCAAATAAATTATACCCTTCAGAATTAAGCGGTGGAATGAAAAAACGTGTGGCAATCGCCCGTGCAATAGCTGTTCAGCCCAAATATTTGTTTTGTGATGAGCCAAATTCAGGATTGGATCCAATCACCTCGATAGTGATTGATAATCTGATCAAAGAAATTACAGATGAATATGAGATTACTACCATTGTGATCACACATGATATGAATTCGGTCATTGAAATTGGTGACAAGATCATGTTTATTTATAAAGGAGATAACTGGTGGGAAGGCAGCAAGGAAGAAATTCTTAAAACGGAGAACATCGAAGTCTGTGATTTTGTTTATGCTACAAAATTCATGAAAAACCTGCGGTCAAAATTCTAATAAAGAAATCCGTTTAGCACAAAAAAATCGTCCTGCACAATAAAGTGCAGGACGATTTTTTTATTCAGATCAGTTATTATTTAGTAATAACCAATTGTTTTGTGAAGTTATGACCACCAGCATTTAATTGGTAGAAATAAGTTCCAGCAGCAAATTTAGAAGCATCAACTTTTACAGTATACGTTCCAGCATTTTGGTTGCTATAATTGTTTTCAGAAATTTTACGTCCTGATTTATCAAAAATTACAAGACTTACAGCACTTGCATTTTTCTCTAAAGTATATTCAACAGTAACATTGTTAACAGCAGGGTTTGGGTAAGTAGTTAATTTCATTCCGTTAAAGAATTCGTTAACTCCTGTAGCATCAGAAATAACAGCCCATAAAGCGATGTTATTATCAAATAAACCTGTTGCAGCAGCACCAGAGAACAATTCGTCAGTTACGAACCATTTTGTAGCTGTTTTGTGGTACGCGTAATCTTGTTCTAAAGCAGAGTTAATATCATCAGATACTAAACCAGCAGTATCACCAGGAGCAAGCGTTGAAAAATCAACACCAATTGCAAAATCACCTACGAATGTTTGAGGTGCAGAGAAAGACACATAGTTAAAATTAATTGTATCAATATCAGCATACAAAATATCAGCAGAAGCTCTAACGATGTTTGGCCCGATGAAGTTAAGAACTGAAGAGTTAAATGCACCAGCATTGATGTTGTATGCTTTGTTTGCAGCCATGTCGTATGAATTTACAACAACTTTAGAAGTTACAGAACTTCCTAGATCGCTTTGTTTTCCACCAAACCACATTAAAGCACCAATAACTTTTACCGGTGTTGGGTTCACGTTCAAATACCCTTGAGCAACTTGTTTAAAGCCATTTAAACTTCCATTGTTACCATAAAGGTATCCTGTTGTTAATGTTGCACTTCCATAAGAATAAAAAGTAGGTGCAGTTACATCAAATGCAGGCAAAAAGTCTGTAACGTTAACAAGACCTGTTGTGTCTGGATTTGTAATAGCTCTTGTAGCACTCATTGTATAAGGGATCGCCTTTACAACAAAATGCTGAGGACCTTCAACTGTTTGAGCGCTTGAATTAAAAGCAATCGCTGCAACAGCAATTAGTGTGTAGATTTTTTTCATTTTTTTGTTTTTAAGAATTAGTAATTTTTCTGATTGAGGGTTAAAAGTACAAATAATAATACAAAAAACAATATCTCAATTGTTAAATAAAATTAAGAAAGCCACTCCGATACATCGGAGTGGCTTTCAAAAGAATATTCAGAAATATTACTTGATAACTACCATTTTCATTGCTGAAGATACAGTATTACCTACGTTTAATGAATAATAATATACACCAGCAGAAAGATTCTCTACATTAAATTTGATGGTATGAACACCAGCACCTTGCTCACCAACATTTTGAGAATAAACAATTTTTCCTGTTACATCAAAAATATTCAAAGCAATTGAAGCGTTCTTCTCTAATTCATAAGAAATACCAGAAACACCATTTGTAGGGTTTGGCATATTTTGTGACAATTTCACGCCGTTTGTAAATTCAGAAACTCCTAAAGCAGCTTCAATAACAAAGATCTCATCTAATCTTAATACATCTTGATCATTCGCATTGTGATGGAAAGCAAATGTTACTTGTTGTCCATTGTAAGCTACAGGAACGTTTGCAGATTTCAACAACCATGTTGTATCTGTATTCCAAGTTGCAGATGGATATGGATCGTCAGCTAAAGTATAAATTGCAGGAGCTGTGTAATCAGAAAAAGATAATGGTGAAGAAAATGCATTTGAAACTAATACTTCATATCCATCACGGTATCTGTTAAATCTGTCAAACCACTTTAAAGTAGCTCCACCAGCAGGAATAGTGATTGGTCCAAATTCTAACCAGTTGTCAGCTTGTCCGGCTGGAACAAACCAAGAAGTTGCTTGCCAGAAAAAAGTACTGTCGTAAGTTCCAACGTGTCCTGCAGTAGCTTGAGTTTCCCAAGGATGGTAAAAATTAGCACCATGTGGAGTTGAACAAGTAGAACAAGACATTCCATAGATACTAGAATCGGTAGAATAATAAACTCCGAAATCCATTGCAAAACCTGCGTTGTTTGTGGTTAATCCATCATTATCTTCTGTTACAATAGTAAACCCTGCAACATCCGCTGGATTATAAACATACGTTGAAGATAATGGCATATACATTAATGTGTCTCCAACTGCACGAGAACCTGTAACAGGAACGGCGATAACTTTTGGAGAAACTGTTGAATGACGAGGAGAGAATGAACTAGAAGAAGACATTGATCCTCTTTCCTGAGCATTTGCAGATAATACTAATGCTACAGCAGCAATTACTGTGTAAATTTTTTTCATTTTTATTTTGTTTTAGTTAATTAATTGGGGTTTGAAGAAGTAAAAGTATAAAATTGGTAATTAAAATCCAAAAAAACTGACATTAATTTACAAAATTAATGGGATTATTATACCACTTCAATTTCAGCATATGCTTCTATCGGAGGACAAGCGCATATAAGGTTTCTGTCGCCATGCGCATTATCAATTTTAGCAACACTCGGCCAAAACTTAGCTTCTTTCACCCATTTTAAAGGATAAACCGCTTTTTCACGGGAATAACTATGTTTCCAATCATCTGTAAT